>JAKLKT010000749.1 GCA_023150495.1 Planctomycetota bacterium | reverse complement strand
CATCTGCCCCTTCGGGATCGCCTGGATCCCGGCGCGGTAGATCTCCGACTCGTAGGCGGAGTAGTTGATCGCGAGGCCGAGGATCGCGCAGGCGAACGCCGGGATGTTCACGCCGAGCTCCGGCAGGAAGAAGAAGATGAAGTAGAGCTGCAGCATGAGCGGCGTGCCGCGCAGGAACTCGACGTAGAAGGCGAGCGGCGGGCGCAGCCATCGCGGCCCGTGGAGGCGGCCGAGCGCCACGAGGAGGCCGACGGCGACCGCGAGCGGGAAGGAGACGAGCGAGAGAAGCACCGTGATGCCCGACGCGCGCACGAGCTGCATCCCGTACGACCTGACGACCGCCCAGCCCCGCTTGCGCCCGGTCGTCTTCACCGCCTCCGCGGTCGCCCCCTCCTGGACGGCGGCATCCGAGAGCGCCGCCTTCTGGAACCCGTAGAACCGCCCCGTCTCGAGGATCGTCGCGAGCTGCTCCTGCTCCCGCGTCCAGATGCCGTACTTCCCGTAGATGCGCCGGAGCTCGCCGTTCCGGAAGAGCACGATCAGCGCCTCGTTCAGCCGGCTCACGAGCCGATGGTCGCCCTCGCGCGCGTACATCACGTAGTAGCCGGGCGCCACCGGGTCGCCCACCGGCTCGAGCGCCGGGAAGTGCGGCGCGTAGAACCCCGCGATCGGCGTGTCCTGGAGCGTCGCGTCGAGGCTCCCCGTCTCCACGTGCTTCATCGCGTCCGTGTTGCCGTCGTACCCGATCACCTCGAGAGGCGCGCCTTCCTCGGCGAGCCCGAGCATCACCTCGTGCGCGGCGGATCCGGTGAGGCACCCGACCTTCCTCGGCCCGCCCGCCCGCAGCTCGTCCCACGACCGCAGCGCGCCCTTCCGCGCGAGGAGCTGCAGCGCGTAGACGTAGTAGGGCGCCGTCGCCTCCATCGCGAGCACCCGGTCGGGCGTCCACTCGTACCCGTTGAGCACGACGTCCACCTTGTCCGCGCGCAGCATGTCCGGAAGCCGGTCCCACTGCCCCTGCACGAACTCCATGCGCACGCCGAGGTAGCGGCCGATGGCGTGCGCGAGGTCGAGCTCGAAGCCGACGAGGCGGTCCTCCTCGTCGCGGAAGACGAAGGGCCCGCCGCCCTCCTCGTCGGCGCCCCAGCGGAGGACGCCCTTCTCGACCGCGCGGTCCCAGGTGTCGCCCGCGAACGCCGTGGTCGCGAGCAGCGCGAGCGCGAGGGTTCTCATCGCGGGCGAGCGTAGCAGAAGGGGGGGCGGGGGGCGCCCGCTACCCGAGCCGCAGCGTGGCCGTGGCGAGCGCCTCGATCACCGGATCGTGCGTCGCGACGATCACGGTGCGGCCCGACGCGTGGAACTCGCGGAGCAGCGCGACGACCGCCTCGGCCGTCCCGCGGTCGAGGTCGGAGGTCGGCTCGTCCGCGAGGATCGCCTCCGGGTCCGCCGCCAGCGCGCGCGCCACGCCGACCCTCTGCCGCTCGCCCCCGGAGAGCTCCTCGGGGCGCGCCCCGTCGCGGCCCCTGATCCCGACGCGCTC
>JAKLKT010000748.1 GCA_023150495.1 Planctomycetota bacterium | reverse complement strand
CCCCGCCTTGAACGCGGCACTCGGGCTCGCCTACTGCGTGGGCGTCGAGGTGGACCCGGACGACTGGACGGCGCTCCGCAAGGTGGTCGAGGAGCACCTGCCGGCGGTCGAGGACGAGGCGCGCGAGCTCACGGCGCCGCTGCGGCAGGCGGTCGAGGGGACGCGGTTCGACCTCGAGGGACGGTGGGAGGCGGTCGAGTACCTCTGCGGCCGGCTCGAGGCGATCGCGCACAAGCAGCTCAGGGGCGTCGCGTTCTCGGACGCCGAGCGCCAGCTCATCAAGGGATACGGCGAGTGGCTCGCGGACGTGATGTTCTACGCGGGCAACACGTACTCGGACCCGCACGACGACGCGATGCGGATCTCCGAGGTGTTCTTCGACCCGGCGCGCGGGAAGCGGCTCCTCGCGGGCATCGGCCGGCCGCACCCGATCTGGGTCGTCTACCCGTGGCAGGGGAAGGACGTGATCTGCAAGGGCGCGGTCATGGCCTACCACGAGTTCGAGCGCGACGCGCCGCTCGACGACACGGAGTGGAAGGCGCTCCTCGACTCGCCCGCCGCGCCGAAGCCGCCCCTCTGGGCCGAGCCCCTCTACGCGCGTTGAGCTGCCATCGAGATCACGGTGCCTCCCAAGAACAGGATCCCGACGCATCCCGGCGCATGCTCGAGGGCGGAGCGGCGCAGCCGTCGTCGAGGCCCGACGGCTCAGTGAAAGAACCCGCCGCCGCGGAAGCCGCCGCCGCCGCCGGACGAGGGCGGCGCGGGGATCGGGATCCGCATCCCGAAGCCGCCCGCGTCGCTCCGGCCGAGGCCCAAAATCGCGAGCGCCCTGTACCACATGCTGCGGAAGCGGGAGGGCCTCGGCACGTCGATCTGCCGCGGCGGGTCGCCCTCGCTCGCGGGCTTGCTCTCGATGCGGAGGCCGCCCTCCTGCCAGCGGCGCAGCACGTGCGCGAGGTCGTCCTTCATCGGCTCGTCGAAGATCGCGACCGCGCGGCGGATCCCCTGCGAGAGGAGGAGGTTCGCCGAAGGGAGGTCCTGCGGGAAGACCATCCATCGGTTGTCGAGCTTGCCGGGCGCGGCCGCGCGTGCGGGGAACCGGCGCGCGTCGAGCAGGAATGCAGGTGGGGCTCCGGGGCGGAGGCCTTGCGCCGCGAGCGCGTCCGCCCCCGCGGCGAGCGCCGCGAGCAGCGGCTCCTGATCGACGATCGCCTCGGGGCCGTGCGCGCCGTTGTAGAGCGGGACCGGCCGGAACCCCTTCGCCGCGAGCGCCACGCCCGCGGCGACCGAGGCGACGCCCTCGAGATCCACGACGATCGCGGCCGCCCCCTCCCGGACCCACCCCACATCCGCCTGCGGGAGCACCACGCTCCGCTCGAGGCGCCCCGCGGAGGCGAAGAGCACCGGCTTCGCCCAGCGCGACCACTCCGCCCCGGCCGGCGCCCACGCCTCGTAGAGCCGTTCGCCCTCCGACATCGCTCTCCTCCCTCCCGAGCACCGCGGCGTCCTGCGCTCGCCAGTCGATGAGCGGGCGCGGCGCGACG
>JAKLKT010000747.1 GCA_023150495.1 Planctomycetota bacterium | reverse complement strand
GGTCGGCGCCGACGTCCGCGGCCGGCTGGACCGCCTGCTCGGCGAGCGGCCCCCGACGGGCGTGACGGGAGACATCACATTCGGCCGCTGGGACCTCGGCCCCTTCGTGTGGCAGCAGGCGAAGGGGCATGTGGAGATCCTCGACGGGAACCTCGTCGTCAAGGACCTCGTCGCCGGCCTCCACGGCGGCGTCGTCAGGGCGGAGGGCCGGCTCGTGCCGACGGGCGACCGCCTCGCATGGGAGGGGAAGGCAAGCGCGGAGGGGGTCGTCCTCACGGAGGAGATCGGGCGCCCGCTCTCCTTCGTGATCCCGTTCCTGCGCGTGCGGAAGGAGGCGGGGACGCTCGCGGGGCGCGCGGACTTCGAGCTGAGGCTCGCCGCCGACGACACCACGGACGCGGCGATCCTCCGCACGCTCGCGGGCGGCGGGAGCGCGCACCTCTACGACATCGAGGCGAAGAACTCGATCCTCCTCCCGCTCCTCTCGCTGCGGCTCGACAAGGCGATCCTCCAGGAGCCCTACCGGTTCAAGGACCTGAAGGTCGCGTTCGACGTGGGCGGGGGGAAGATCCGGCCGCAGCCCTTCGAGCTCAAGGCGACGCCCTTCGGCATCGAGGTGAAGGAGATCGAGGTCGGCCTCGACGGGACCGTGGACGCCCTCGTGATCCCCGGGCTGCTCCCGCTCCGGATCCACGGCACCCTGGACGATCCGAAGGTGCGCCCCGCGCCCCTCGCCCCGTTCCGGTAGCCCTCCCCTTCCCCCCGCCCCATCCCCTCCCGCCGCTCGTCGCCTCGCTTAGACTGGCGGCTTGTCCCACCTCCTCCTGCTCTCGGAGATCGGCCGGATCATCGGCGAGGCGCGCACGCACCAGGAGGTGCTCGTGCGCGTCGTGCGGCTGATCGCGGGCCGGCTGCGCGCGGACGTGTGCGCGATCTACCTGCTCGACGGCGCGCGCACGACGCTCACGCTCGCGGCGACCGAGGGGCTTTCCGCCGACGCGGTCGGCAAGGCGCGGCTCGCGAAGGGCGAGGGGCTCACGTGGAAGGTGCTCGAGGAGATGGCGCCGGTGATCGTCGAGGACGCGCCGCGCGACCCCCACTACAAGTACCTGCCGGTCACGCACGAGGAGGCGTTCCACTCCTTCCTCGGGATCCCGCTCCAGGTGCGCGGGCTGCCGATCGGCGCGATCTACATCCAGACGCGCGAGCCGCGGCGGTTCACGGACGACGACGTGCGCGCGCTCTCGGCGATCGCCTCGCAGGTCGCGCCGATCGTCGACAACGCGCGGCTGCTGGCGCTCGTCGCGGGCGAGGAGCCGCCGGCGGTGCAGCCGGCGCGCGAGTCCGGGCCGCGGCGCTACTTCGGGACCCCCTGCTCGACCGGCGTGGTCAGCGGCGTCGTCATGCGCCTCGTGGACCGGGTGCCGCACGAGCCGCAGCCCGCGCGGAGCGTGCGCGAGGAGCTGGAGCGGCTCGAGGGCGCGTTCCTGCGCGCCCGCGAGGAGCTGCTGAAGATGCAGCAGTGGCTCCGCGACCACAACGCGGA
>JAKLKT010000746.1 GCA_023150495.1 Planctomycetota bacterium | reverse complement strand
TGTTCCGGACCGAGCGCCTTCTCCCGAATCGCCAGCGCCCGCTCGTGGAGCGGCCTCGCGGCGTCATGCTGCCCCTGGGAATCGAGAAGCACGGCGAGGTTGTTGAGGATCGTGGCGACAGCGGGGTGTTCCGGACCGAGCGCCTTCTCCCGGATCTCCAGCGCCCGCTCGTAGAGCGGCCTCGCGGCGTCGTAGTGCCCCTGGGAATCGAGGAGCACCGCGAGGTTGATGAGGCTCGTGGCGACGCCGGGGTGTTCCGGACCGAGCACCTTCTCCCGGATCTCCAGCGCCCGCTCGTAGAGCGGCCTCGCGGCGTCGTAATGCCCCTGGGAATCGAGGAGCGCAGCGAGGTTGTTGAGGCCTGAAGCGATGTCGAGGTGTTCCGGCCCCAGCGCCTCCTCGAGGAGCTTCAGGGACTCCCTGGCGAGAAGCACCGCCTCCGAATACTTCGCAGCCCCGTAGAGCTCAAGGACGCGATCATTGAGCTCCTTCGCCCGCTTGAGCTTCGCGGCGTTCTCCGGCGAAGGCACGTCGTCGGCGCGAGCCGGGCTCGCGGGGACCAATGCCATTCCGAAGAGCAGCGCAACGGTGCAGACACGCGCGGCGGGCGCCATGGCTCGGGCCTCACTCTACGGAAAACGAGCGGAATCCGCTGACGCGCGTTTCCTGCGTGACGTGGTTCGCGCGGCGGCCGCCGTGTCGCTCCACACCCCGACGGGGTACGATCTCCGGCCGTGCTGTTCGCGATTCAGGACGTGACCGCGCCCTCCTGGGCCCGCTTGGCCATGCCCGTCGGGACGGTCCGGGGGCCCTCCCCCGTCTGAGCCGTGGGTCGCTACGAGGGCGAAGTCGTGCCGGATTACGCGGAGATGCTCCGCGCGCGCCTCCCCTTGCCCCCGGACCCCCTGAACCCCGCCCGCCGGGTCGTCCGGCTGGACGGCCTTGCCGTAAAAATATACGGGCCGCTCGGTGCCGTGCGGAGCCTTCTCGCGCGGAAGCTCCGCTCCGCCGCACGGCGCTCGTACGAGGTCGCGACCGCGATGCGCGAGCGAGGCATCGGCACGCCGCGCCCCGTCGCCTGCCTCGAGCGGTGGGAGCGCGCGCGGCTCGCCGAGAGCTACTTCGTCACCGAGTTCGTCGAGGGGCGCACGTTCCACGACGAACTGAAACGGCTCCTTTGGGACGAGCCGGACCTCGAGAAGGTGCTCGCGCTCATGGAGCCCGTCGCCGCCGCCGTGCGCGCCATGCACGACGCGGGAGTCCTGCACGGCGACATGGGGAACCAGAACATCTTCCTCGACCCCGTGCGGTTCATCGACGTCGGCCGCGGGCGCGTCGGCACGCTCTCGCTCCGGCAGCGCGCGTTCGACGTCTCGCGGCTCACGCTTCCATCCAAGCTCCTGCGCATCTTTCTCCGGATGTACTGGCGCGAACGGTGGTTCAAGGGCGAGGGCCCGCCGCGCCCGTTCCTCCGCTGGCTCTCGTGGTACCGGGCGCTCTTCGACTGGCACGGCCGCACGCGGCGACTCCGGCACCCGCTCCGGCGGCG
>JAKLKT010000745.1 GCA_023150495.1 Planctomycetota bacterium | reverse complement strand
CCCGGAGGCGAGGAGCGGGAGCCACTTCGCCTTCTGCTCCTCCGTGCCGTTGAGCAGCAGCGGCGCGCTCACCAGGCTGTTGTGGACGGAGAGCGTGACCCCCGTCGAGGCGCAGGCGCGGTTGATCTCGAACATGGCCAGCGCCATGCCCACGTTGCCCACGGCCGATCCCCCGTGCTCCTCGGGGACCAGGAAGCCGGCGAAGCCCCGGCGCCCGGCCTCCCGGAACTCCTCCATGGGGAACCGGCCGTCGCGGTCGATCTCCGCGGCGCGGGGGGCGAGGACCTCGCGGGCGAACTCCCGCGCCGCGTCGCGGATCATCTTCTGGTCTTCTGTCAGGTGGAAGTCCATCGGTCGGCGTCGCGCCTCCGTAGCGGGGGCCCGCCGGGCGAGGTCCGGCGGGCGTCCCCTGGTCCCTGGTCGTCCGTGGTTCCCGTCCTACCTCTTCGCGTAGTCGAAGAAGCCGCGGCCCGTCTTGCGGCCGAGCAGCCCCGCGGCCACCATCCGGCGCAGCAGCGGGCAGGGGCGGTACTTGTCGTCGCCGAGGTCGCGCTGCAGGACCTCGAGGATGGCGAGGCAGACGTCGTTGCCGATGAGGTCGGCCAGCGCGAGGGGGCCGATGGGGTGGTTCATGCCGAGCTTCATCACCTCGTCGATGGCCTCCGCCTTCGCCACGCCCTCGTGGAGGCAGAAGATCGCCTCGTTGATCATGGGCATGAGCACGCGGTTGCTGACGAAGCCGGGGAAGTCGCTGGCCTCGACGGGGATCTTGCCGACGGCCTTCGACGCCTCGACCACCGCCGCCGCCGTCTCGTCGGAGGTGAGCTGCCCGCGGATGATCTCGACGAGCTTCATCACGGGGACGGGGTTCATGAAGTGCATCCCGACCACGCTCGCCGGCCGCTTCGTCGCGGCGGCGATGCGGGTGATGGAGATGGAGGAGGTGTTGCTCGCGAGGATCGCCCCCGCGGGGGCGACGGCGTCGATGGCCCGGAACGCGGCGACCTTCGCCGGCAGGTCCTCGACGATGGCCTCCACGACGAGGTCGCAGCCCTCGAAGGCGCCCGTCTCCGCGCCGAAGGCGATGCGCCCGAGGACCGCCCTGGCCTCCTCGTCGGGGCTCTTCCCCGCCTTCTCCGCCACCTTCCGGACCGACTTCTCGATGGTCGCCTTCGCCTTCTCCAGCGCGCCCGGGAAGGTGTCCACGACGCTGACGGGCGTGCCCGCCTGCGCGAAGACCTGGGCGATGCCGTTGCCCATGGTCCCCGCGCCGAGGACGCCGACCTTCTGGATCTTCGCCATGTGCGTCTCCTTTCCGATCCGGCGCCGGCCTAGAGCATCTCCACCGACAGCGCCACGGCGTTCCCGCCGCCGAGGCAGAGGCCCGCCACGCCGCGGCGGAGGCCGCGGTCCTGCAGCGCGTGGAGGAGCGTCACGAGGATGCGGGCGCCGCTCGCGCCGATGGGGTGGCCGAGGGCGGTGGCGCCGCCGTTCACGTTCACCTTCGCGGGGTCGAGCCCGAGCTCCCGCATGACCGCCACGGAGGCGGCCGCG
>JAKLKT010000744.1 GCA_023150495.1 Planctomycetota bacterium | reverse complement strand
CCGAGCCGGCGGTGATGCGCCACCGGCGGCCGGCGCCGCGCTACTTCCAGTACGAGGAGCCGCCGCTGCGGGTGCGTCTCGACGTGCCCCCGCTCCCGATCGGCGGGCGGAGCACGCGCGAGGGTGCCGAGGCGGTGCTCTTCGACTTCGGCGCCGCGTCGATCCGCTACACCGTCCCGCTCGAGGGGCCGTTCGAGGGGCTGATCCCGCTCTCCGCCGCGATGGAGGAGGAGAGGGGGCCCCTCGTGGAAGACGCGCGGCGGCGGATCGCCGGGCTCCTCGACGCGATCCGCTCCGCGGTCACGAGTCCGCATCTCGCGCCGCTCGCCGAGGACTACGTCGTCTACGAGGTCGCGGCGCTCGACCCGCCGACGCTGCCGGCGGAACTGCTCGGGGCGCACGGCGCGGACCTCGCGCGGATCCTCCGCGGCGAGCGCGCGGATCTCTCGGCGGACGAGGTGCAGGACGCGCTGTCGGCCCGGATCGCGTACGGCGTGACCGACCTCACGCTCGTGGACTGGAACGCGGCGCTCGTCTTCGACGAGGACGCGGAGGACGCCTGCGCGGTCCTCGAGTACGTGAACACGCAGCTTCTCGAGATGCGGCTCCTCGACGGCAAGCTCGACCGCTCCCTCGACCGCTGCTACGAGGCCGTGAGCACGAAGCGGTTCCGGCTGCCCTTCGTGCCGCTCGACGTGCGCCGGATCGGCCGGATGCAGGTGGACGGGGCGCTCCTCTACGAGCGGGTCAGGAACGCGCTGAAGCTGCTCGGCGACCAGTACCTGTCCCGGCTCTACCGCCTCGCCGCCGGCCGCTTCCACCTCGCGGAGTGGCACGGCTCGATCGAACGCAAGCTCGAGGCGATCGAGAGCGTCTACGGCAAGCTCTTCGACCGCGCCGCCACCCGGCGGATGGAGTTCCTCGAGTGGCTGATCGTGCTGCTGATCCTCGTCGAGGTCGTCTTCTCGCTCCTCGGCTGAGGCCTGCCTACGGCGGGAAGCGGTCGAGCATCTTCCGGATCGCCACGTGGACCTTGTCCTCGGTCGTCGGGGCGAGCGGGCCGCTCTTCGGGTCGATCTCGGTGTCGGCCGCCGCCTCCCAGACGAGCCGGCGGCTCTTCCCGTCGAAGATCCGGAGGACGAGCGTGCCCTCGGTCTCGACCTTGTCGACCGGGGCGGCGCCGGTCGCGGGACGCGGCGCGTGGTTCTCGGTCCAGATCCCCTCGTACGCGGGTCCGCTCTCGACGGTCCGCTCGCGGCCGAGCACCGCGCGGTAGCCGACGAGGAAGTCCGAGCCGTCGGCGGCGAGGCGGTAGCCCTTCTCCGCGAGCCTCCCGTCGACGCCGGCCCGCACCCGCGCGTCGAGGCGCTCCTCGTCGATCCGGGGGTCGCCGGTCGACTCGCGGGGCATCCAGCCGTACGACTTCAGGCGCGCGAAGTCGTACTCCGGATCGGCGCCGCCCCCGCGGACGTCGACGCCGGTCGAGCAGCCGAGGGCGGCGAGGAGGACGAGCGCAGGGGCGGGCGTGCGCATGGGGGAGATCCTACCGTCCGAG
>JAKLKT010000743.1 GCA_023150495.1 Planctomycetota bacterium | reverse complement strand
GGGGGCGGCACGAGGGGGTCGACCGACGCGCGCGTGGCGATCGCGACGTGCCGCGCCCCCGCGCCGGCGAAGAGCCGGACCCCCGCGCGACGCATCGCCCCGTCGGCCGCGCGCAGGAGGATCTCGGTCTCGGCCGGGCGGAACGGGCCAGGCTCCGGGTCCGCGACGATCCCGCGGAAGAGCGCGAGGAAGTCCGCGCTGACGAAGCACTCCTCGGCCGCGAGAGGCTCGCCCGAGAGCGCGCCCAGGTAGGAGGCGCGCGCGGGCTCCGTCTTCGTCGGGTCGAACCCGAGGATCGCGAGCAGCGGCGCGGCCCCGTGGGCCAGCCGGTCGTCCCCGATGAGCCGGACCGAGAGGACCCGCCCCTCGGAGGCGAGGCGGTCGAGGTTCGGCTTCCTCGCGCGGGCGAGCGGCGTCGCCTCTGGGGGCGCGGCCCGCCGCTCCGCGATCCCCTCGAGGACGAGCACGGCGAGCGGGGGCGCCTTCCTCACGTGAGCTTCAGCGGGTTGAAGCCGGCCTCCGGGTCCCGGACGCGCTCGATCGCCGCCGGGATCGTGCGGATGTAGATCTCGCAGGCGGTGCCGACCACGCCGCGGCTCAGGTGGCCGGTGAACGCGAGCAGCTCGGGCCCGGAGACGGTGATGTGGATGTGGACGTGCGGCTCCCCCTCGATCCGCGAGAAGTTGCCGACCAAGGAGCCGATCTCCATCGGCTCCTTGAACACGCGGGGCAGGTACTCCTTCTTCTGCGGGTCGAAGAAGGAGATCTCGACCTCGCTCGTGGAGCCGAGCCCCGAGAGCATGCCGCCCTTGATGTCGTGCGCCGCGGCGGCCTCGAGCAGCGACGCGAGGATCTCCTCGCCCGGCCCGAGGGTCACGACCACGATCTCCCCTTCCCGGAGGCTGCGCATGAGCCCCCGAACCTAAGCGGCCCGCGCCCGGTTTGCAACCTGCTACGTTCTCCGGGTGCCCGTCAGGAGCCTTCGCATCGCCGCCCCCCCGGGGTTCAGCCTCTGGGCCACGGTCCGGAGCCACGGCTGGAGCGATCTCCCCCCCTTCGAAACGGACCGGACCGGCCACACGATCGAGATCCGCCTCGGTCGCGCGACGGCGACGGTCCGCCAGGAGGGGACGGCGCTCCGGGTGAAGCTCGCGTCGAGGCGCCCCCTCGAGGCGGGCGACCGGAAGAAGGCGGTCGCGGCGGTCCGCTCCTGCCTCCGGCTCGACCTCGACCTCGCGGCCTTCCACGAGGCGTGCGCGAGGGACGGGGACCTCCGCTGGGCGGCGGAGAGGGGCGCGGGCCGGCTCCTCCGCGCGCCGACGGCCTTCCACGACGCCGTGATGACGCTCGCGACGACGAACTGCTCATGGGCGCTCACGCGGAAGATCGTCCGATCGCTCGCGGGCGCGTACGGGAGGAACGGCGCGCTCCCCTCGGCCGCTCGCCTCCGCCGCGTGCCCGTGGACGAGCTCCGGCGCGCGAGCCTCGGCTACCGCGCGCCCTACCTCGCGGCGCTCGCGCGCGGCCGCGACCTCGAGCGGCTGCGGGAGGACCGG
>JAKLKT010000742.1 GCA_023150495.1 Planctomycetota bacterium | reverse complement strand
GGGACGTCGCCGTTCGAGCCTGGGAGTACCGGCTGGCGGGAATCCTCGGGGACGTTCCCGTGCTTCTCCTCGACACCGACGTCGACGGCAACGCCGCGGAGGATCGTCGGCTGACACGCCGCCTCTACGACGTCGACGGTCGCGGCCGACTCGCCCAGGAGGCCGTCCTCGGCATCGGAGGCGTGCGCATCCTCCGGGCGCTGGGCCACACATCGATCGCGCGCTACCACATGAACGAAGGGCACGCCGCGCTGCTCGCCCTCGAGCTCCTGGCCCACGCGCAGGGGGGCGCGCACGGGGCCCGGGACTTCGAGGCCCTGCGGAAGAGCTGCGTCTTCACGACGCACACGCCGGTGCCCGCGGGCCACGATAGGTTCGACTACGCCTCCGTCGCGGGTCTCCTCGGGGAGACGGTCGATCTCGACGTGCTCCGCATGCTCGGAGGGCCGGACGAGCTCAGCATGACGCTGCTCGGCCTCAACGTGAGCGGGTACGTGAACGGGGTGGCGAAGCGGCACGGGGAGGTGTCGCGGGGGATGTTCCCCGACCACGTCATCCACGCCATCACGAACGGCATCCACCCGGCCACGTGGGCGGCGCCGGCGTTCGCGAGGCTCTTCGACCGGCACGTGCCGGAGTGGCGCGCGGACGCCTTCGCATTGCGTTCGGCCTTCCGCATCCCGCGTGACGACCTCCGTGCGGCTCACGCGGAGGCCAAGCGCGGCCTCCTCGATCGCGTCGAGCGCACGACGGGCGTCCGGCTCGACCCCGCGGCGTTGACCATCGGCTTCGCGCGGCGGGCCACGCCGTACAAGCGGGCGGACCTCGTCCTGCGCGATCCCGACCGCCTGCGGGCGATCGCGAAGGCGCGCGGGCCGCTGCAACTGGTGTTCGCCGGGAAGGCGCACCCCCGGGACGAGGGGGGCAAGCAGCTCATCCAGAAGATCCTCCGCCTCGGGGCGCGGCTGCGAGGTTCCGTCCCCGTCGTCTACCTGCCCGAGCACGACATGGATCTGGCGCGGTGCCTCGTCGCCGGCGTGGACCTCTGGCTGAACACGCCGCGCAAGCCGCTGGAGGCATCGGGGACCTCGGGGATGAAGGCCGCGCTGAACGGCGTGCCTTCGCTGAGCGTCCTGGATGGCTGGTGGCTCGAAGGCCACATCGAGGGCGTGACGGGCTGGTCCATCGGCTCGCGTGAGCCGGTCGAGGGTGACGACGCGCAGGAGGCGGAAGAGCTCTACAAGAAGCTCGAGCACGAGATCCTCCCGCGGTTCCGCGGCCCGCCCGATTCGTGGGCGGACGTCATGCGGAGCGCGATCGCGCTCAACGGATCCTACTTCAACACACAGCGCATGGTGCAGCAGTACATCGCCGAGGCGTATGCGCCAGTCTCGGCCCTTTAGGGAGCGTCGATGCGTCGCACTACGCTCGCGGCGAGACTCGGACGCTCGCGTCGCGCGTCGTCCGCCCGCTCCGTTGATCCCTGGGATGCGAGGCTCCCGTGAACGGCTCGGGGACCGGCGGCACGCCCGCTCCGCGCCCGCACGAGTGCTGGGGGA
>JAKLKT010000030.1 GCA_023150495.1 Planctomycetota bacterium | reverse complement strand
GGGCGCGTGGGTCTCGTGACCGAGCTCAAGGAGCTCCGGGAGCTGCCGCTCCCGCCCGTCGAGGACATCGTCTTCGGCGGCCATGAGGTGAGCGGGAAGACGCTCATGGAGTCCGCGCGCGACTTCGAGCGGCGCGCGGGCGTGCTCACCGACCGCCTGCTCGACGCGCTGGCGGAGGATCTCGACCGGGCGCAGGCCGAGGTGCGCGGGGGCTATCCGACGCGGCCCGTGCGCCCGCTCGCGGGGCCGAAGCGGCTGGGCGCGGACGGCCCCGGCGCCGCCTTCGCGGCGATCCAGAAGGACATCCGCGACTTCCAGAAGCGGAACGCGCTCTCGGACGTCGTCGTCGTGAACGTCGCCACCACGGAGCCGCTGCCCGAGGCGCGGCACGAGTGGGACTCGCTCGCGGCGCTCCGGGCGGCGCTCGACGACGACCGGGCGGACGTGTTCCCGCCGTCGCTGCTCTACGCCTACGCCGCGCTCGACGCGGGCTACCCGTACGTGAACTTCACGCCGAGCACGGGGTCGTCCGTGCGTGCCCTCGACGAGCTCGCGCTGGCGCGGGGCACCGTGCACGCGGGACGGGACGGCAAGACGGGGGAGACGCTCGTCAAGACGACGCTCGCGCCGCTCTTCGCGCTCCGGAACCTGCGCGTCCTCGCGTGGGAGGGCTACAACATGCTCGGCAACCCGGACGGGCAGTCGCTCACCGACCCGAGGGCGCGGAGCGCGAAGTGCTCGAGCAAGGACCGGTCGCTCCGGGCGATCCTCGGCGAAGCGGGCCACAGCTCCGTGCACATCGACTTCGTGCCGAGCCTCGACGACTGGAAGGTCGCCTACGACTACATCCACTTCGAGGGGTTCCTCGGCGCGCGCATGTCGATGCAGTTCACGTGGCAGGGCTGCGACTCCGCCCTCGCGGCGCCGCTCGTGCTCGACCTCGCGCGGCTCTCGGCGCTCTCCCGCGCGCGGGGGGAGAAGGGCGCGCTCGACCATCTCGCCTGCTTCTTCAAGGACCCGTACGGCGTCGAGGTCCACTCGTTCCCGGCCCAGTTCGAGATGCTCCGCGCGTACGCGGCGCGGGTGCGGAAGGGCGCCGAGAGCCGCTCGGCGTAGGCAGGGTGTCCCTCGACGGGGACACGTCCCGCCCCCGGAGCCCCCCGACATCGCCCCTCCCCGGGCGGCACGCGGATCGCTTGACGCGTCCCCGGTCTGGGCGATAGTGACCCGGAACCCCAGGAGACCTCATGCGCACGATGACCCTCTTCCTCCTCGTTTCGCTTGCGTTCGGCTGCAAGGGCAGCCCGAAGGGCCGCGTGAAGAGCGGCGACGAGGGCGACACCGTCGGAGCGAGGACGGCGGGCGCCGAGACCTACAACGCGCTCATCGAGGAGGCGACCCGGAAGCTGCTCAACGCCGAGGCGGCGCGCTTCCCCGAGGGCGCGGTGCGGAAGATCGCGTTCGTGGGGATCGAGAACCGCGGCGCCGAGGAGCTCGGCGACATCCGCGACTCCACGAACCAGATCATCGAGACGGTCATCTTCCAGGCGAAGCGCTACGACATGATCGGCCAGCGCTACGTCGACCACGGCCTCCAGGTGAACTCCATGCGCGCGGAGGACCTCTTCCTCCACGACGGGCGCGAGAAGTTCGTGAGCGTGCTGCGCGCGGAGGGACAGGACCCCGACTATCTCCTCTGGGCCATCTACACGACGCTCTCCACCGAGGGCGACAAGGAGAGGCAGCGCGACTACCTGCTCACGCTCGAGATGATCGACGCCAGGAGCGGGCGGCTGATGCAGAAGGAGTCCGCGAGGGTCCGCAAGGCGTACCGGTAGGGCCGTGCGGACCGCCCTGCTGCTGCTCGCGCTGGCGGTCGTCGGCTGCCGGTCCTACTCGGACAAGCTCGCGGAGTTCCGGGGGCACTACCTGCAGGGCGACTTCGAGGGCGCCGACGCCGCCGTCGACCGCCTCCTCGCCAAGGAAACCGGCGAGAGCGTCGAGGCCGTCGCCCGCTCGAACGGGCTCGGCGTGAAGGCGGGCAAGGGCGACACCTACCTGCTGCTCCTCGACAAGGCGATGACGCAGCTCGCGCTCGGCCGGCCGGAGGTGGCGATCGAGCTCATGCGCAAGGCGCGCGACCAGCTCGACGCGCACGAGTCGAAGACGGCGAAGGAGTTCTTCGCCTCCGTACTCTCCGACGACATGGCACGCTCCTACGCAGGCGCCGACTACGAGCTGATCCTCGTGCGCGTGCTCCTCTGCCTCTGCGACCTGCTCGTCCACTCGAGCCAGACGGAGGGGGATGCGTACGCCTACGCCCTCCAGGTGGGCGAGAAGCAGCAGCAGATCGTGGAGTCGCCGCTCGGCGAGGACCTCGGCTACAAGCCGCGGCAGGAGTACCGGCGCGTCGGGATCGGCGCCTACCTCCAGGGGATGATCCTCGAGGCGACCGGCTCCCTGGACGGCGCCGCGCGCGCGTACGAGCGGTGCGCGGGCTACGAGCCCGACGTGGCGATCGCGCAGGAGGCGGTCCGCCGCGCGAAGGGGGGGCGCTACGCGGAGCCGGGGGAGGGTGTGCTGCACGTCTTCTACCTTGCCGGGCCCGGCCCCTTCTACGCGACCGGGACGTCGCCGCCGACCGACCTCGCGCTCCGGATCGCGCAGATCGCCGCGGCCCTGGTCACGGACTCCTACGTGCCCCTCATGCAGACGGACGTGCCGGTGCCGGTCCTCGCGGTCCACGTTCCGGGCGTTCCGCGGCTCGAGGTCTCGGCGTTCGGGCGCAAGACGGCCACGGAGACGATCCTCGACGTCAACATGGTCGCGGGGCAGCAGCTCGAGAAGATGATGCCCCTGGTCCTCGCGCGCGCGGTCATCCGGCGTGCCGTGAAGGCGACGATCACCACGGCGGGCTCCGAGGCCGTGAAGAGCAGTAACCGGAACAGCACGGGCGACGCGGCGGAGTTCGGCTTCGCGCTCGCGAACCTGATCTGGACCGCGTCCGAGCGGGCCGACACGCGCTCATGGAGCTCGCTCCCCGCGCACATCCAGGTCGCGCGGCTCCCCCTCCCGGCGGGGGTCCACACCGTCCGCTTCGGGGGGGAGGCGGAGGCGGACGTCCGGATCAAGGCCGGCCGCGACGCCTACGCCGTCGTGATCCGGCCCGACCCGGGCCGGCCGGGCGTGATCCTCGTCGACCGCCTCTCGGGCCCCGCGGATTCCGGCGCCGATTTGCCGGAGATAGGAGAATCGAAACCGTGAGAACGACGGCACTCCTCGCGCTGGCGCTCGCCGCCGGCTGCTACCACTGGAAGAAGGAACCGGACAACTACCGGATCGACTGCAACGTGCCCTACGCGACGGTCTTCGTCTACGACGACGACGGGAAGCTCCTGAGCACGCAGAAGGCGGGGGAGTTCTTCGAGAAGTTCGACGACGACGGGCACGTCGAGGTCAAGGCCGACGGGTACTACACGTTCTCGGGGCCCGTCTCGCAGCTCAGGATCGACGGCCAGCAGAGCTGGTACTGCGAGCTGCGGAAGCGGAGGCCCGGGGACGAGGAGCCGAAGTGATGCGCCGCACCATGCTTGCCCTCCTTGCCTGCCTCCTGCTCCTTGGCGCGTGCGTGAAAGACCAGCAGGCTGCGCGCACCCGCAACTCCGGCGTGGACAAGGAGCCGGAGAAGCAGGAGCAGCCGACGCCGAAGAAGCTGCCCGTGGAGGAGGAGCCGCCGCGCGAGCCCTCCTCCTCGGATCTCCCGCCGGTCGAGGCGCCCCCGAAGTAGGGCCGGGCGGGAACGGCAGGACCGGCCGACGGCTACGTCGTGCAGGCAGGGCCTCCCGCGGCCGCGCGGCCCGCGGTCGCCGGGTCGCGCCCCCGCGTCATGAGCCCGATCGCGAAGGCTCCGGCAAGCGCGCCGACCGCGTTCGCGAGGACGTCGAGCTGGCTCGGGTGGCGGTGCGGGATCCACATCTGCGCCGCCTCGATCGCGAGCGAGAGGAGCGCCGCGGCCGCCGTAGAGGCCGAGGCGCGCCGGCCGAGGAGCGCCTGGAGCGCGCCCGCGGGCAGGAAGAGGACGATGTTGAGCGCGAAGTCCCACGCGCCGAGCCGCGATGCCGGCGCGAAGCCCAGCGGCTCCGCGCGAAGCGGCCAGAACGGGGCGAGGGTGACGAGGAGCACCGCCGCCAGCCACGCGGCGAGGATGCCGCGCAAGAGCTGCGGCGCCATGCCTAGAACGTCCGGACCGGCTCTGCCGGCGCCGGCGCCGGCTCCGCCGCGGCCGTCTCGGTCTCGACCCGCGCGCGCGCCTCGATGAGGTCCTCGTCGGCGATCCGGAGGAACTCCTTGACGATCCGCGGGTCGAACTGCGACCCCGCGCAGCGCTCGATCTCCGCGCGTGCCGTCGCGATCGGCAGCGCCTCCTTGTAGGGGCGCTTGGACGTCATCGCGTCGTAGGTGTCGATGATGCTGAAGATCCGGGCCCCGAGCGGGATCTCCTCGCCGGAGACGCCCTGCGGATAGCCGCGGCCGTCCCACCGCTCGTGGTGGTGGAGCACGATGTCCGAGGCACCGCGGAGGAACTTGATCTTCGAGAGCATCTGGTGGCCGATGATCGTGTGGCGGCGCATGACCTGCCACTCGGCGTCGGTGAGCTTGCCGGGCTTCAGGAGGATCGAGTCCGGCACGCCGATCTTGCCGACGTCGTGGAGCAGCGAGCCGTAGGAGATGTCCACGAGCTGCTCCGGGCTCACGTCGAGGCGCTGCGCCAGCATCACCGCGTAGACCTGGACGCGGCGGCAGTGGTGCTTCGTCTCGCAGTCGCGCGACTCGATGGCCGAGACCATCGCGTCGAGGCTCGCCTCGTACGACTCGCGCAGGTCGCGCAGGAGCCCCTCGAGGAGCTTCGCCTGCTGCTCGAGCTTCTTGTTCTTCCGGATGAGGTCGATCGTCTTCTCGACGACCTTGTGCTCGAGCGACTTCTTGTACTGGATGTTCTCGAGCAGGAGCTGGCGCCGCTCGAGCGCCCGCTTCACGGAGATCGTGACCTGCGAGATGTTGAACGGCTTCACGATGTAGTCGTAGGCGCCGAGCCGGATGGCGTCCACGGCCACGTCGATGTCCCCGAAGGACGTGATCACGACGACCGGGATCTGCTCCGTGAGGTCGCCGAGGCTCTTCATGAGCGTGAAGCCGTCCATGACGGGCATCTTCACGTCGGTGACGATCAGGTCGAAGGCGCCCCCGTGCACCTTGTCGAGCGCGATCTTGCCGTTCTCCGCCTCGGTGACCCGGTGCCCCTCCTGCTCCAGCGCCTCGCGGAGGATCTCCCGGATCATCGGCTCGTCGTCGACGCAAAGGATGTGATGCGGGCCCGGCATCGGTCTCCTGTCGGAGGCGTGGAAACGCCCCGTACCAAGGACTTATTGGCACTTCCGGGGGGGGCACTTTAGCGCCGGCGGGCCGCCCGGGAGGCGGATTCGGGGGGGGCCGGGGGGCCCCGGAGCCCCCCCGGATCATGCCTGCGAAGGCACGGGCTCGGTTTCCGCGGCCGGAGCCGGCGCCGGTGCGCGCCAGTGGAACCGCAGCGCTCCGAGGCCCAGGTAGAGGAACCCCGCGCCGACGATCATGTTCAGCGGGAGCCCCCACGTGATCCCGTGACTGGCGAGCACGAGGCTCGACACGAGGATGTAGACCCCGAACGCTGCCTCGACGATCGACTGCCAGACGGCCATGCGGGCGCGGTAGGAGGGGTCGGGCCGGTCCCCCTCCTTCGGCGTGCGCACGAACTCCGAGCGGTGGCCGAAGAGCGCCTCGAGGACACCGCGGCACGAGTTGACCATGAGCGCCATGCCGAGGCCGAGCACGAGCGGGATCTGCAGGATCCGTTTCAGGCTGAGACGGCCGGCCTCGCGCTGGGAGAGCCCGTAGAAGGCGAAGAACGCGAGCAGCACCATGTTCAACCCGATCAGGTCGAGGAGCCTGAAGAACGGGCCGGCGTGGAAGCTCGAGCGCACGACGATGAGCGGCAGGTGCAGGATCGTGAGGACGCCGAGGAAGAGGAACGCGAGGTGGTTCGAGAGCATGAGCGTCGCCTCGAGCTTCTCGCGCATGCGGATCGGCGTGTTCCAGATGCGGGCGAGCTGGTCGCGGAAGATCTCCGTGTAGCCCTTCGCCCAGCGGTGCTGCTGGCTCTTGTAGGCCGTGACGGAGGCGGGCAGCTCGGCCGGCACCTTCAGGTCGCGCAGGTAGATGAACCGCCACCCCTTGAGGTAGGCGCGGATGGAGAGCTCGGTGTCCTCCGCGAGCGAGGTCGCCGACCAGCCGCCGGCCTCGTCGATCGCGCGGCGGCGCCAGACGCCGCCGGTCCCGTTGAAGTTGAAGAAGCGGCCGGTGCGGTGGCGGTAGGTCGACTCGAGGATGAAGTGGCCGTCGATGAAGAAGCTCTGGACCCTCGTGAGGAGGTTCTCCTCGAGGTTCAGGTGCTCCCAGCGCGCCTGGACGAGCCCGATCCTCGGATCGGCGAAGTGGGGGATCGTCTCGCGCAGGAACGAGGGGGTCGGCACGAAGTCGGCGTCGAAGATCGCGACGAACTCGGAGTCGTCCGCCTCGAGCCCCGCCGCGAGCGCGCCCGCCTTGAACCCGGCCCGGTTCTTCCGCCGGATGTGCTCGACCGGCACCCCGCGCGCCTTCATCTCCGCGACCGCGCGGGCGGCCGTCTCGACGGTCTCGTCGGTCGAGTCGTCGAGGAGCTGGATCCTGAGCTTCTCGCGCGGGTAGTCGAACTTCTCGACCGCATCGAGGATCCGTCGGACGACCTTGCGCTCGTTGTAGACCGGGATCTGGACGAGGACCCTGGGCCACTCCGGCGGCTCCGCCGGCTTCACCGGGTTCCTCTTGCGGATCCACAGGTAGACGATGACCATGCGCGCCCGGTAGAGCCCGTAGAGGCCGAGCAGGCATACGAGGGGCACGTAGAGCGCGAGGACGAGCAGCTGGAAGACGGTCATTCCTACCCCGGGGAGCCATTAGGATAGCCCACCCCGGGAGACTGCCCTAGAATCCGCCGCTTGCGGCCGGACGAGTTCGACTACGCGCTGCCGCCGGAGCGGATCGCGGCGGAGCCGGCCTCCCCGCGCGACTCCGCGCGGCTTCTCGTGCTCTCGGACGGCGTCTCGGACCGGTGCGTCCGCGACCTGCCGGAGCTCCTCCTGCCCGGCGACCTCCTCGTGGTCAACGACACGAAGGTCCGCCGCGCGCGCCTCTTCGGCCGCCGCGCGACCGGCGGCCGGGTGGAGATCCTCATCCTGAAGAGCCTTCCGGGCGGCGAGTTCGAGGCGCTGGCGCGGGCGCACAAGAGGCTCCGGCCGGGGGAGACGGTCCCGCTCGAGGGCGGGCTCACGGCGACGCTCGTCGAGCGCCCGGAGGGCGGAGCGGTCTGGCGCGTGAGGATCGAGGGGGGCTCCGGGGGCCTCGAGGATGCGATCGAGCGCGTGGGGCACGTGCCGCTGCCGCCGTACGTGAAGCGAAAGGACCGCCCGGAGGACCGCGAGAGCTACCAGACGATCTTCGCCGAGAAGATCGGCGCGGCGGCGGCGCCGACGGCGGGCCTCCACTTCACACCGGAGCTGGTCGACCGGCTCGCCGCACGGGGCGTCGGGATCGCGCGGATCACGCTCCACGTGGGCTACGGGACCTTCGCGCCGATCGAGGCGGAGCGGGTGGAGGATCACCGGCTCCACGCGGAGGAGTTCGAGGTCACGGAGGAGGCGGCGGCGGCGATCGGGGGGCGGAAGGGCCGCCTGATCGCGGTCGGGACGACGACGACGAGGGTGCTCGAGAGCCTCGCGCGGACGGGCGGGATCCGGGCGGCGAGGGGCACGACGGACCTCTTCCTCTACCCGGGCTGCGAGTTCCGGGCGATCGAGGGGCTGCTCACGAACTTCCATCTCCCGAAGAGCACGCTCCTGATGCTCGTCTGCGCCTTCGCGGGCCGGGAGCGGGTGCTCTCCGCCTACGCCCACGCGCTGGCGGAGGGCTACCGCTTCTTCAGCTACGGGGACGCGATGCTCCTCCTCCCTTCCGGCCCCCGCACCCCCCCGGTATCGTGAACCCGATGGACGCCCGGCGGCGCCACGCGGAGCTGGTGAGGATCGTCGAGGAGGCGAACTACCGCTACTACGTCCTCGACCAGCCGACGCTCTCCGACGCGGAGTACGACGAGTGCTTCCGCGAGCTGGGAAGGCTCGAGGCCGAGCACCCGGAACTCGTCACGCCGGACTCGCCCACGCAGCGCGTCGGCGCGCAGCCGGTCAAGGAGCTGCCCTCCTACACGCGGCGCGTGCGGATGCTGTCGATCGAGAACTGCGTCGCCATCGAGGAGTTCCGCGACTGGGTGCAGGCGCTCAAGGACTTCCTGAAGCGCGACCCGGGCCCCTTCTTCGTCGAGCCGAAGCTGGACGGAACGGGGCTCGAGCTCATCTATCGCGGGGGGCATCTCGAGACCGCCGCGACGCGGGGCGACGGCACGACCGGCGAGGACGTGACCGCGCAGGCGAAGACGATCCGCTCGATCCCGATGAAGCTGCGCGGCGAGCCGCCCGCACTCCTCTCCGTGCGCGGCGAGGCCTACATCTCGAAGAAGGACTTCGAGGCGATCAACGCGACGCTCAAGGGCGAGAGGATCTACGCGAACCCGCGGAACCTCGCGGCGGGATCGCTGCGGATGCTCGATCCGCGGATCACGGCGCAGAGAAGGCTCGACTTCTTCGCGCACAGCTTCGGCGAGATCGAGGGCGCGGAGATAGGGAGCCAGCACGAGTTCCACGGAAGGATGGGGGGCTGGGGGCTCAAGGGCTGCCCGGGCGCGAAGCGGTGCGCGGCGCCGGAGGAGGTCGAGAAGGTCTACGCGGATCTCCTCGCGCGGCGCCACGACCTCCCGTTCGAGATCGACGGGATGGTCGTCAAGGTGGACGACTTCCGCGTGCAGAGGGAGCTGGGGTTCCGCGCGCGGTCGCCGCGCTGGGCGGTCGCCTGGAAGTTCCCGCCGACGCAGCAGACGACGCGGTTGAACGAGATCCAGGTGCAGGTCGGGCGCACGGGCACGGTCACGCCGGTGGCGATCCTCGAGCCCGTGCCGATCGCGGGCGTGACGGTCTCCCGCGCGACGCTCCACAACGAGGACGAGATCGAGCGGCTCGGCGTGAAGGCGGGGGACAAGGTGCTCGTCGAGCGCGCGGGCGACGTGATCCCGAAGGTCGTGAAGGTCGTCGAGGACGGGGGCGGGAAGCGTTTCCGGATGCCCGCGTCGTGTCCGTCATGCGGCACGGCACTCGTGCGCGAGGAGGGCGCGGTCTCGTCGCGCTGCCCGAACGCGCGCTGCCCGGCGCAGGTCGAGCAGGGGATCCGCCACTTCGCGTCGCGCCGCGCGATGGACATCGAGGGGCTCGGCGAGAAGCTCGTGGCCCAGCTCGTCGCGAAGGGGATGGCGAGGGACCCGGCGGACCTCTACGCGCTCAGGGCCGAGGACCTCGCGGAGCTCGAGCGCATGGCCGAGAAGTCCGCGGGGAACCTGATCGCGCAGATCGAGGCGAGCAGGAGGCGGCCGCTCCACCGGTTCCTGAATGCGCTCGGCATCCGGAACGTCGGCGAGCGGCTCGCGGAGATCCTCGCGGAGCGCTTCGGCACGCTCGACGCGCTGATGGAGGCGCCCGAGGAGGAGATGCTCTCGGTCGAGGAGATCGGCCCGGAGGTGGCGAAGAGCATCCGCGAGTACTTCGCGAGGCCCGACGTGAGGGACATGATCGAGAGGCTGCGCGCGGCGGGGGTGGAGCCGCAGCCGTTCGAGCGGCGGACGGGCGGCCCGCTGGCGGGCGAGGTGGTGGTGTTCACCGGAACGCTCACGCAGCTCACGCGCGACGCGGCGAAGGCCCGCGCGCAGGCGTTGGGCGCGGTCGTGGGCTCCTCGATCACGAAGAAGACGACGCTCGTGGTCGCCGGCGAGAAGGCCGGCAGCAAGCTGAAGAAGGCCGCCGAGCTGGGCATCCGCGTCCTGACCGAAGAGGAGTTCCTCTCCCTCTAGGACCCGGTACTCGGTACGCCGCGCGCATGTCGCAACACGCGGCGCCACAACGAGTTAGGACGGGGAGGTGCGGACTCTGCCGTCCGCATGCGTGCGGACCCCTGAGTCCGCACGCGCCCGCTGCAAGTGCCTGCCTGAAAACGGGTTGCGGCGGCCCTGCTGCGTACTCGGTACCGCTACGACGCTAGAACGCGAAGCCGCCCGTGCCCGCCTCGCGCTGCTGGGAGACGGCGGCGAGCGTCCGCGCGCACTCGCGCTGGCGGCGGGCGGCTGCCGCCGCGCGCGTCGAGAATGCCTCGCGCGCGAGGTCGGATAGGGACACGAGCCCCGCGAGGCGGCCCTTGTCGTCCACGACCGGCACGCGGCGCACCTTGTGCTCGCGCATCGTGTCGTGCGCCTCGCGGAGGTCGTCCTCCTCGCGGCACGTGAAGAGCTTCGTCGTCATCGCGTCGCCCACGCGGATCGCGTCGGTCGGCCGGTTCGAGAGGAGCGCCGCCATCGCGAGGTCGCGGTCGGTCACGAGCCCGAGGAGCTTCTGCGACCCGGCCTCGACGACCGGCACGATCCCGCAGTCCTTGTTCCACATGATCTCGGCCGCCGCGCCGAGGCTGTCGCCCGGCAGGCAGGTCGCGACCTGCTTCGTCATCACGCTCTTGACCTTCATCTCTTCGCTCCCGGGGTGTTGCGGCCGGCCCTAGTTTCCGGCCCCCGCAAGTTTTGCCTTCCCGCGGAGGCGCAGCACGAACACCGCCGCCGCCGCGAAGAGGAGAGCGAGCGCGCCGTGGAGAAGCCCGCGCCCCTCCTCGTCGGCATCGAACGAGACGCCCTCCGCGCCGCCGAGCTGCGCGAACCGGTAGACGTCGCCGTCCGTCGGCAGGTCGATCCGGAGGGAGATCCGGCCCTTCGCCGCGGAGAGGCCGGTCTCCGATGAGAAGAGGCCGGCAGACACGACCGGCGGGCCCGGCCTGCCGCTGTCGGCGACGTAGCCGGTGAACTCGAACACGTTCTCCACGCGACCCTTCACGTCGCCGTCCGACCCGTCGTTGAACCGGAGCGTCGCCGTCTGCGACGGGCCCTTCCCGGCGGCACGATCCTCGGGGGGCTCCGGGGGCGGCTCCGGATCCGTCGGCGCGCGCAGCCCGGGCGGCACGCCGCCGTTCGGGCCCCTGTACTGGCCGCCCTTGTAGATCGTGCCCTCGAGCGTCCGGTCCTCCGCCACCGCGCCCGTCTGCGCCTGCTGCCGCTTCGCCTTGAACTCGTCCACCTGCTTCCGCTGCTCCGCGCGCGCGCGGCCGAGGAACGCCTCGTTCACGTCCCACGTCTGGAATCCGCGCGCCTCGGCCTGATCCTCGGCCTGCTGCGCCTGCGCCTTCCCCTCCGCCTGCGCGCGGTTCGCCTTGTTGAGCGTGTCGAGCGCGCGCTGCTGCGACTCCACCTGCTGGAGCTTGCTCGCGTCGCGGGTGTTCTCGCGCACCAGCTCGAGCAGCTGCCGCGCCTCCTGGTCGAGCATCTGCACGTTCGACAGCGCGCGACCCGCCTGGAGGCTGCTGCCGCGCTGCGCGAGATCGGACATCTCCTTGATCTCCTGGTAGCGGTCGGTCGCCTCCGCCGAGAGGATGTCGGCTTCCGAGGCCTCCTCCATGTCCGTGTCGAAGTCGTACGAGAACCCCTTCGGCACGTGGAGGATGAGCGCCGTCCGCCGCACGTCGAGCCCCTTCACGGCCGGGAGGCGCACGCGCGACACCTTCCCGCCCACCGCGGCGTCGGCGTAGGCGTAGACGACGTCGACGCTGAACGACGGCGAGCCGAGCGCGAGCTTCCGGAGCGGCACGAGGAGGTCATCGCCCTCCGCGAGCGGCCGCACCCCCTCGCCCGCGACGACCACGCTCAGGAGGAGCGCGTCGCCGGGCAGCGCGAGGCGCAGGAACTGCTCCGACCGGTTGTAGACGCGGTACGACATCGCGACGCGCGTCCAGCCCGAGCGATCCACGACCGCACGCGCGAGCGCGCTGTAGACGACCGCCTTCGCGACCGTCTCGAACTCGTGGCGGCGCACGTCGAGCGAGAGCGTGTACGCGCTGCCCGCGCCCACGAACACCCGCGCGACCGTCTGCGCCGTCGTCTCCGGCGCGCGGAGGGGGAGGTCGGCGAAGTCCGCGGGGTCGAGGTTCGTGGAGCCGGCGATCCGCACCTCGCCGTCCGGCGCCTTCTCGACCGCCACATAGCGCGTGACCGTCGCGGCGCCGAGCGGCTCGACGCCCCTGATCTCCGTGCCGTAGGGCACGTCGTACGAGACCGTCGCCGCCGCGCTCCCGCGCGTTGGCGTCCGCAGGGTCACGGTGAACTTCCGGCCCCCCGGAGCCCCCTCCGATCGGACCTCGCGGCGGTCGTGCGCGACCACGAGGGCCTCGCGCTCCTCCGCGACGGGCACGACGAACGAGTAGCCGTCGACGAGCCCCCGCCGCACGTGGAAGTCCACGAGCGCCTCGACGCGCACGCGGTCCGACAAGGGCACCACGCGCGACACCACGATCGCGTCCACCTCCCGCGGCTCCTCGCGCGCGAACACCTCGAGCCGCCACGGGCCCTTGTAGTAGCGGAACGCGCGCACGAGCTTGCCCCACGGGACCGCGCCGGCGGCGGCGACATCCTCGGGCGAGAGCGTCGCCGACGCCTCGCGCACCTCGGCCTCGAGGCCGTCGGC
>JAKLKT010000741.1 GCA_023150495.1 Planctomycetota bacterium | reverse complement strand
GAGCCTGCGCAGGCGAAGGAGTCGGCGCCTGCGGACGCCGCGCCGCCGCCCGCCGCCGAGCCGGCTGCCCCGGCCCCCGCGGTCCCCGTGCCTGTCGGTACGATCCTCGGCCACGTCTTCCGGCCGGACGGGAGCCCCGCGAAGGGCGCCCAAGTGAGGCTCAAGGGACAGCTGCGCGGGGCGGACGGCCTCATCCCCGGCGGCGGCGAGGTGTCGCGGACGACCGAGGTCGATGACGAGGGGTTCTACCGGTTCGAGGGGCTCGCGCCGGGCTGCTACGACCTGAGGGCCGAGTGCGGGGGATATGCCCCCCTGAACTCGGGCCACGGCTACATCATCAACGAGAAGGGCGGCGCGCGCTGGTTCGCTCGCCTGCGCCCCGGCGGGACCCTCGTGGTCGTCCTGCGTGACCTCGCGGGCGCCCCGCTCGCGGGCGTCGAGGTCGAGACCGCCAGCGGCGCGACGGCCCCTACCGACGCCACCGGCCAGGCCGTCTTTGCGCACCTTGCCGCGGGCGCCTATCCCGTGATCGTGCGCGGCGGCCACGACGAGACCCGGATGGCCAAGGTCGAGGATGGCGTCACGACCACCGTCACGGTCGTCCTCGGGGCGGTGCTGCGCGGCACGGTCACGCTGGAGGACGGCACGCCGGTCCCGAACGCGCCGATGCAGGCGTCCCTGGAGCTTACGGGGGGCGCGGGGTGTTTCGCGGAGGGAGGCACGGACCCGTCAGGCCGCTACGAGTTCCGCGGGCTCGGCCCCGGAGCGTGGGAGATCCGCATGGGCTACGTGGGCGTGTGGAGCGCGCCGCGGCCGGCGCGGATCGGGGACGACCCCGTCACGAGCCTCGACCTGCGGCTCAAGCGCCCCTCGATCGCGGGACGGCTGGTCCGTTCCGGCAAGGGGTTCTCGCCGGGGATGGTCAGGCTCTTCCGCGAGCCGGAAGGGACGGTGGGGAGCATCGCCGTCACCGAGGAAGGGGCGTTCACGTTCTACGACCTCGCGCCCGGCGGATACGTGATCTCCGTTCAACCGCACAGGAGCGGGTACGCGCGGTGCGAGGTGCCGGTCAAGGTCGAGGCCGGGCAGCGCCTCGATGGGGTGGAGATCCCGGTCGAGGAGATCCGCTACGGCGAGGTCGAGCTGGAGATCCTGGACGGGAACGGGGCGCCGGCGGAATCCGTCCAGGTCTTCGTCGGCGACCGCGAGGGCAAGCTCCGGCGCTCGACGTCGATGGGCGGCCCGGTGTCTCCTGGGCGCTTCCGCGCGACAGTTGAGTGCGGCAAGCGCGAGATCACGGTGCAGGACAGCGGGCGCGAGGTCAGGGTGGACGTGGAGGTCGAGGAGGGGAAGACGATCTACAGGACCGTGCGGCTTCCGAAGTAGCAGACCCCCAAGGCCCCCCTTGGGAGTTCCCACTCGGGAGCAGGCCCGGGCGGGAGGGGATGGGGACCGGCCCCACGCCATCTCCGACGGGGGTCGACATCCGTCCATAGCCCCTCCCTAGCAGCCCGCTGCGGCGCATCAGGTCTGTGCGTGAGGCGCAACCGAGCGTCTCACCAGAAGGGA
>JAKLKT010000740.1 GCA_023150495.1 Planctomycetota bacterium | reverse complement strand
CGGCACGTCGCCGAGCCGCGCCTCGCCTCGGCGGCGGTGACCAGCGCCGCCCCGAGTAGGAAGACGTCCTTCAGCAGGAAGGCGCCGACCTCGTTCGGGACGACGAGCCGGCCCACCCTCACCCATACGCCCGGCGTGGTCGCGAGGAAGCTGAGCGTCGTCGCGAACATCCCCGCGGCAAGAAGGCTGCCGAGCGCGCTCGCGCGCGGGGCAAGGGGGCGCAGGGCGATCATCGCGGCGATCAGGATCTCCGCGACTCCGATGAGGCCGCTCACGGTCCGCGCGTCGAGCGCGCGGTAGAGCCACGAGAGGAGCGGGCTGTTGCCGACGAGCGGCTCGATCGCCTGCGCCTCGGCGGCGGTGAACTTGAAGGCGCCGAACCACAGCAGGATGGCGACGAGCCCCCAACGGAGGACGTGGGCCCCGGCACGGAAGAGTCCGTCTCGCATGGCCTTTCCGATGCCTGCCCGGACAAGAGGTTTCAGGACGATGCGACGATGCCCGCGTGCGCGACCGGCGGATCCTCTACGCCACCTGCTTCCTCCGCGCCGTGGCGACGCAGATGCTCGGCGTACAGCTCGGCATCTACCTCCCCGCGGCAGGGCTCTCGGAGGCGCAGGCGGGCACCACGCTCTCCGCGGGCCTCACGGGCGCCGCGATCGCGGCACTGCTCGCGACGGTCCTCGCCGACGCGCGCGGACGCCGGAGGCTGCTGACGGAGGTCGCGTTCCTCGGAGCGGTGGGGGCTTCGGGGGCCGCATTCGGCTCGGGCCCGCTCTGGCTCGTCTCCGCCGCCTTCCTCGGCATGCTCAACGGCATGGGACGCGACCGGGGCGCCGCGCTGATCGTCGAGCAGGCGATCCTCCCCGGCACCGCGCCCGACCGCGAGCGCACGCGGACGTTCGCCGTCTACAACGTCTTCCAGGACGCCGGCCACGGCCTCGGCGCGCTCCTCGCGGGATTCCCGGCGCTCCTCGACCGCGCCTTCCACGTCCCGCTCGAGAACGGGTACCGCGCGGGCCTGCTCCTCTACGCGCTCCTCCTCCTCGCGACGGCGCTCCTCTATGGCCGCCTCGCGCACGACCCTCTCCCCCGCCCCCCCTCTCTATCCCCCCCTAGCCGGCGTATCGTCACGAGGATCAGCGCCCTCTTCGCGATCGACGCGGTCGGCGGCGGGTTCCTCACCTCCGCCTACCTCTCCTGGTTCTTCCACGACCGCTTCGACGCGGGCGTGGACACGATCGCGCTCCTCTGCCTCGGCGCACGCGCGCTCAACGCGCTCTCGCACATCGGCGCCGCATGGCTCGCGCGGCGGATCGGCCTCGTGAACACGATGGTCTTCACGCACATCCCCGCGGGGCTCCTGCTCGTCACGGTGGCCTACGCGCCGTCGTTCGAGGTCGCCGCCGTCCTGTTCCTCCTGCGCGAGGGGCTCGTCGAGATGGACGTGCCGACGCGGCAGAGCTACGTGATGGCCGTGGTCCGCCCGGAGGAGCGCGTCGCCGCCTCGGGGATCACGAACATCGTGCGGATGGGGGGGTGGGCGGTCGGTCCGGCGGTCGCCGGCGTG
>JAKLKT010000739.1 GCA_023150495.1 Planctomycetota bacterium | reverse complement strand
CGGTCGTGTACGTGCTCCTCGGCGGGGCGACGAGGCAGGGCTGGCACGGCGGGTCGTGGGTCTCGAACTACGCGACTTCCGCGGGTCTCGTCTCGCACTACGCCGCTCTCCTGCTCTTCCCGCTGCGGCTCCTCGGCGACCACACGTACGACGCGTACCCGCTGAGCTACTCGTTCCTCGAGCCCAAGGTGCTCCTCTCCCTCGCCGGTCTCGCCGCCGGGATCTGGATCGCCGTCCGCTGCCGGCGCCGCGCGCCGCTCGTGACGTTCGGCCTCTCGTGGATCCTCGTGACGCTCCTTCCGGTGCTCCAGATCCGCCCGTTCCACGAGCTCGCGGCGGACCACTACCTGTACCTGCCGTCGGTCGGCTTCTGCCTGCTCGCGGGGATCGGCTTCGACCGGCTCCGGCTCCGCTTCGGCCGCCCGGCGGCCTTCGTGGCGCTCGGCATCGTCCTCGCCGCGTACTCCGTCCGCACCGTGGTCCGCAACCGCGACTGGCGCGACGAGGAGACGTTCTGGAAGGCGACGCTCCGGACGGCGCCGCGGTGCGCCCGCGCGAGCTTCAACCTCGGCATCATCTTCGCCCAGCGCGCGCGGGGGGAGAAGGACCCGGCCGCGAAGGCCGGCCAGCTCAGCACCGCCGCGTTCTTCATGCGCCGTGCCATCGAGGTCCAGCCAGACTACGCGGTCGCCCGCGTGAACCTCGGGCGCGTCCTGAAGGAGCTCGGGGACAAGGAGGCCGCGCGCGAGCAGTTCGAGGAGGCATTGCGGCTCGTCGAGAAGATGGAGTGGCCGTCCGTGGACCCCGGTCTCGTGTGGCTCTTCCTCGAGCAGTACGACCGCGCCCTCGCCAGGTACGAGGAGATGCTCGCGACGGGGCTCCGCGACAAGGCCGCGCTGAACGGCATCCGCATCTGCCGGACGTACTTCGGGAGCAAGGCCATGGTCGAGGGCCGCCGCGACGACGCGGTCGTCCACTTCAGGAAGGCGCTCGAGGCGGCGGAACGGCTCCTCCTGCTGAAGCCGAACGACGCCGCCCTCCTGCGCGATGCCGCGGGCCTCGCGCGGGAGTGCGGCGACCGCCGGCGCGAGGCGGAGCTCCGCGCCCGCCTCCAGCGCCTCGGCGCCCCGCGCTGATGGACCTCACGGTCGTCGTCCCGACGTTCAACGAGAGGCACGCGATCGGCCGCTGCCTCGAGGGCCTCCTCGGGCAGGCGTCCGCGCCGCTCGACGTGATCGTCGCCGACGACGGCTCGACCGACGTGACGCCGGACGAGGTCGCCGCGCGCTTCCCGGGCGTGCGCCTGCTCCGCCTCCCCCACCGCGGCAGCGCGGCCGCGCGGATCGCCGCGATCGCGGAGGCGCGCGGCTCCCGGATCGCCTTCCTCGACGCCGACTGCGTTCCGGATCCCGGCTGGGTCGACGTGGCGCGGAAGGGCGACGGGATCGTGATGGGCCGCGTGCGGTGCGAGCCGATCTTCCGCGCGCGCCTCGTCGCCGTGCTCGACTTCGGCGAGGTCCTCGGCGAGACGGCGGCCGATCTCCGCAACTTCGCGCTCCTCAACGTGTCGGGTCC
>JAKLKT010000738.1 GCA_023150495.1 Planctomycetota bacterium | reverse complement strand
GCCTACGAGATCTCCGTGCTGCTCCTCGCCGTCGCCGAGCGCGCCGGCGCCGCGAGGTGCCCCGACTTCCGCGTCGCGCCGCTCCGCGCCGAGCGCACGGCCCACCGGTTCAACAAGCCCGCGAAAAGCCCGTTCCCGAAGGAGGAGTGGACCTGGGTCGTCGACCTCGCGAAGAAGCTCATGTCGTTCCAGGCGGAGAACGGCGGCTGGCGGTACTACCCGAACGACTTCCACTCGGGCGGGCGCGCGGACGTCTCCTCGACGCAGTTCGCGCTGCTCGCGCTCTCGACGGCGAACCGGTGCGGCGTGCTCGTGCCGGATGACGTCTTCCGGAAGGCGCGCGACTACCTGCTCCTCTCGCAGGAGAAGGAGGGGCGCGAGGTGCCGCGGGCGATCCACGTGCCGGGCGGCGACCCGGATGCGCTCGACCGCGCGCGCGGGTTCCCGTACATCGCGGGGAGCGACGTCCCGCCGTACCGGCGCGTGTCGGGCGGGATGACGGCGGCGGGCGTGGCGTCGCTCGTCCTGCTGCGCGAGGAGCTCGGCGGCGACGAGAAGCTCGAGCGCGCGATCCTCGACGGCTACGCGTGGGTCGGGCGGTACTTCTGCGTGGAGGTGAACCCGGGCATGTGGCCGTTCCTGAACGGCAGCTACCACTACGCGTGGCTCTACGCGCTCGAGCGGTGCGGCGATCTCGGGCGGCGCGAGGTGATCGGCGGCCGCTCCTGGTTCGCGGAGGGCGCGGGCTACCTGCTCGCGGAGCAGCGCGAGGACGGCGCGTTCGTGGACGAGACGTGCATGAGCCCGAAGGACGTGCTCGGCACCGCCTTCGCGCTGCTCTTCCTCACCCGCGCGCACAGGCCCGTCTCGGGCGGGGGATGAACGGGGGGTCCGGGGGCCATTACCCGAGCGGCTTCCACTCGCAGCGGTCGGCGCCCACGTGGCGCCCGCCCTCGGCCACGATCGCCGTCGGGGCCGTGAGCCCCGACGCGTCGCGGAACGCCGCGTAGGGCTGCGGCTCGCGGTCGCCGACGTATCCGGCTTCCGACGTCGCGAGGACGTCGCCCGCCTGGTTCGTGAAGAACGTGGGACCCTCGCCCTCGACCGGCCACGCGTAGACGCACCAGGTCGTCTCCGCGAGATCGGGGCTCACCTCGCCCGCGCCGATGCCGCCCTTGTCGCGCTCGGTCACCGGCAGGCCCCCCGCCCCGGGCAGGTAGATCCGGTACCGGTAGCCGTTCCGCTCCGCGCGGCCCTTCGACACCAGCTTGAACGCGCTCGAGAGGACCGGCGGGTTCAGGGGCTTGCCGTCGCGCACGCCCGCCGCGCCCGAGAGCTCGGCGAACGACCCGTACTCTCCGATGCCGTCCTGGTCTTCGTCCGCCCGCGCCGTGCACTGGAACTGCGCCTGCGCCGAGATCACGTTCCGGAGCGTGGCGATCGCCATGGTCTCCTGCGAGGCGCGGCGGACCTTCTCGCGCATGGCCTCCGCCGCAGCCGCGCCCTTGTCTGCTGCGGGCTCCGTCGGAGGCGTCTCCGCGGCGGACGGCGCGGGAGGGGGCTCGGGGGCCGGGG
>JAKLKT010000029.1 GCA_023150495.1 Planctomycetota bacterium | reverse complement strand
GCTCGAGCCGTTCCGCCATCTCCTCGAGATCGCGCACGTCGCCCAGCCGCGCCACGGCGAGGAGCGCGAGATCGAGCGTCGCGCGCGGCGCGCGCGCCCGCTCCGCGAGCGCGACGTGGCGCGCCATCACCTCCGCGGCCGCGAGGCACCACTCGAGCGGGGGGCCGTCCTCCTCGCCCTTCGCCCGGGCGACCGCGAACCCGTGGAGGTCGCCGTAGAGGTCGCGGAGGAGGGAGAGCGCGTCGGCCCCGCGCCCCACCACCTCCTCCGCCGCCGCGAGCGTCTCCTTCATCTCGCCCTTGTGCGCGTGCCCGAGGATCCGGCGCCGCACCTCGCGCGGCGTGTCGCCGAGGAGCGCCACGAGGTCGGAGACCGCGACCGGCCGGTCCCCGGGCGCCGCGCTCATGAGCTGGTCGAGGAGCGATTCCGCGTCCCGGAGCCCGCCCGTCGCGCGGGCGGCGATCTCCGCGAGGACGCCCGCCTCGATCGCGAGCCCCTCCTCGTCGGCGATCCGCCGCAGCTTCCGCTCGATGTCCTCCACGCCGATGCTCCGGAAGTCGAAGCACTGGCAGCGCGAGCGGACGGTCGGGAGGACCTTCTCGGGCTCGGTCGTCGCGAAGATGAAGAGGACGTGCGGCGGCGGCTCCTCGAGCGTCTTCAAGAGCGCGTTCCACGCGTGCTTGCTGAGCATGTGCGCCTCGTCCACGATGAAGACCTTCCGCGGCGACCGCTGCGGCAGGTAGCGCGCCGCGTCGATGAGCGGCTCCACCTCCTCCACCTTGCGGTTGCTGGCCGCGTCGATCTCGAGGACGTCGATGTCGCCGCCCGCGGCGATCCCGAGGCACGCCTCGCACTTGCCGCAGGGGCTCGCGCCGGGGCTCACGAGGCAGTTGACCGCCTTCGCGAGGATCCGCGCCATCGTCGTCTTGCCCACGCCGCGCGGGCCGCTGAAGAGGTACGCGTGGCCGAGACGCCCGTTCGCGATCGCGTTCCGGAGCGTGCTCGCGACGTGCTCCTGGCCGAGGACGTCGTCGAACGACTGCGGGCGGTACTTCCTGGCGAAGACGAGGTAGCTCACGGAACGTAGAGGTTACTCGATGGCCCGGACACGGGTCCGCCGCCTCACCGGAACCGGGCATGGGGCTCGCTGCCGCAGCCCCGGAGGCGCGAAGGCGGGAGCCCCCTCGCATCGCACCAGGGAAACCCGGGGGCAAAGGCTCCGGCCACGCTGACCACGGCACCCGGTCGCCATCCCTTAGGGCTGCTTCCTTCCGGACCTGACCCGATTCGGGAGACGCCGCTGCATGGGGCGCAGCCATCGACGCCTCCGCCCGCCGGGCCGCCCAGTATACCCCCACCGGGAGTTTCCCCGGGCAACCGGGCGTAGCATGGTGGGTCCCGGAGGATCGCCATGGTCGAACGCATCGCCCTTCTCCTCCTCCTCGCCTCCGCCGCGCGGGCGCAGGAACCGGCGCCTGCCGAGGAGGATCCGAACGTGCTCCTCTCGCTCGCGTTCCGGAAGCTCCAGACGGCGGAGCACGTCGCCGCCTCCGTCGACGTGAAGCACGAGCCGCCGGAAGAGCCCGCGATCGGAGGCCAGGGGGGCGCGGGGGGCATGATCATCATGGAGACGAGGGTCGCGGGGCAGGAGGACCCGTTCGAGGGACGGGTGGACGCGTGCCGGACGGCCGATGGCACCGTGGTCCTGCTCTCGGAGAAGGATCTGCCCGGCTTCGCGCTCTACGTCGGCCCCGAGCGCACGGTCGAGCGCACGACCTTCGAAGAGGAGCGATTCTCGCTCTCCGAGCTCCGCGCGGAGCTGACGGCGCTCCTCGACGCGAAGGCGCTCGGGCAGCACGTCTTCGACGGGAAGCTCGCGCCCGTGCGGGACGCCGCGACCGGCGAGATCACGTTCAAGGGCCCCGTGGCGAGGGAGGTGGTGCCCGCCGTGGAAGACCCGATGGCCTTCACGCGGGGGCGGGTGCTCAAGGCGGAGGCGACGGTCGTCGTGACGCCGGACGGCCGCGTCAAGAGCGCCGCGGTGAAGATCACGCGCAGCGACCCCCTGCGCGAGATGATGCGCGGCGAGATGCGGCGCGTCGTGATCCGCGGCGGGGCGCCGCCGGGCGCGCTGCCGCCCGCGGACGACGGCAGGAAGCACGACATCCCGGGCGGGTCCACGACCTACACGATCGCGTTCCGGGAGACGCCGCCCTCCGACCGCGCGAAGGCCTTCCGCGAGGAGGTCGAGCGGCTGCTCGCGGTCGCGGCGCGCGCGGGGAAGTAGCGGGCGGTCAGGAGCGCGCCGCCGAGGCCGTCGCCTCGCGGATGCGCGCGTCCGCCCGGCGGCGGAAGAGGGCCGAGAGCACGCCCTTCCGGGGCGCGGGGTTCGCGTCGTCGTATCGCACGCCCGAGAGGATCGCGTCGTAGATCCCCTTCGGGTGCGGCTCGTAGCGGCGCTCCTCGATGAGATCGAAAGCCGGCCCGAACCTCGAGACGATGTCCCACGAGTAGCAGATGGGCTCGCAGGGCATGGGATCGTGGTTGACGTCCGTCAGCAGGAGGAACAGGCCGCCGGGCTTCACGACACGGGCGATCTCGGAGATCACGCGGTCGAGGTCCTCGACGTGGTCGAGCGAGTTGAAGGAGGAGACGACGTCGAAGCGGCCGTCCGGGAACGGCATGCGCTCGGCGGGCGACGAGGCGTAGGACATCGCGTGCCTCTCGGTCCGAAGCGCACGGTAGGAGTCCGCGAGCGGGTCGAGGCCGACGCGCTCGGCGGCCATGGACGCCCACTCGAGGCTGCCACGGGGGCCGCAGCCGATGTCGAGCACCCTCTTCCCCTCGTAGAACCCGCGGTCGAGGCCGAAGTGCTCCGTGAAGAACCGGGCGTAGTGGTCGTTCCTGAGCTGGCCCTCCTGCCGCGCACGGCCGCGCCAGTAGCCGAGCTCGCACATCTCCTTCGTGCGGGTGGTTCCGAGGATGGCCCGGACGACCCGGTTCCGTAGGCGGGAGATGGCGCCCTTGAGCACAGCTCTAGATTCGGACGGCCGGACGGACCGGCTTGAGGGGAGCGAGGGGCGACCGGAGGACCTTCTCCGGCCCGCGTGTACAATCCCCCGACTTCCACGTGGAGAGGTGTCCGAGTGGTTGAAGGAGCACGATTGGAAGTCGTGTGTGGCAGAAATGTCACCGTGGGTTCGAATCCCACCCTCTCCGCCAGACCGCACGAAGCCGCCCGCGGGGCGGGCTGATGCCCGCACCCGCGGTCGGTGCCGGACAGACTGGCCGAAGAGGGTGGGCGTTCCGCACCCTCGCGGTTCCCCTCTCTCCTCATCCGCGCTCAGGCACTCGGCGCCCGGCACCGTTCGCGAGTGCCGCATGGCACTCGCTCACCTCCCGGCGTCGGACGGTTCCCTGCGGGCGCCGGGGTTCGAATCCCACCCTCTCCGCCAGAAACGCCCCGAGCGGTTCACGTGCCGGGCGCCGAGCCCGGCACGTGAAGATGCGCCCGCAGAAGGCGGGCGCTCCGCACCTGGGGCGGTCCCCGTCGCGCCCCTTCCATGGTCGGGCAATCGGCGGCGAGGCATCGCGCGGCCCATGCCGCGCCCATGCCTGCAGCCTCCGCTCACCCCTGCTGCGCGCCCGGCTCCACGCCGGGCGGCTGCGGGGGCGGGCCGACGCGCACTCGCTTCACGTTGAACGCCTTCGTCGCGATCAGGTCGCCGTTCGCGAAGACCTGGAACTCGTACACGCCCGGGTTCCGGAACACGAGGTTCTGGATCTGGAGCGCGAACTCGCAGGTCCGCAGCGGGTTGTCGATCTGCACCTCGGGCGTCTTCCCGCTCCCGATCACGGTGTTGTCCGCGCTGTTCACGAGCCGCAGCTCGAGCACGTACTTGCCGTGCGCGTCGGTCAGGTTCACGTAGACGGCGATCCGCGGGTAGCTGTGCGGGAACGTCGCGATGTGGATGTCCTCGAAGATGCCGATGAGGCTCTTCTTGTTCGTCCCGAACTCGTGGATGATCTGGTCGCAGATCAGGATCGCCTTCACGCTCGGCCGCGGCGCCATCGGAGAGAGTCTACCCAATGGCCCCCGGAGCCCCCCCGGGTTCCGTCTGCGATACTTCCCGCATGAACCTGTTCGGCCAACGCCCGCCCCATCCGGGCACGACGACGCCCACGGGCGCCGACCGCGCCCACGCCAAGGTCGACAGCATCGAGCAGCGGCTCGACCTCTGCCTGCTCACGATGGAGGCCATGTGGACGCTCCTGCGCGACCGGCTCAAGGTCACCGACGAGGAGCTCGCGAAGCGGGTCCTTGAGCTGGACGAGAGCGACGGCATCCTCGACGGCAAGGTGCGCCGCCCGCCGCGGACCTGCCCGCACTGCGGGAAGAGGATCCCGGGCCGGTTCCCCCGCTGCCTCTATTGCGGCGAGGCCATTGGCGCGCCGCCCTTCGCGTGATCGCGCCACCAGCGCGCGGCGTCCGCCTCGGTCCAGCGGCCCGCGGCGGCGCACGCGAGGAGCGCAGCCCGGAGCGCGCCCGCGTCCGGGAAGCGCTCGGAGGGTTCCTTGCGCAGGCAGCGGAGGATCACGGTCTCGAGGTCCTCCGGCACCTCGGCCAGGCGAGCCCGGGGGGGCACCGGGGGGGTGTGCATGTGGTGGCCGATGAGCTCGAGCGCCGTCGCGGCGTCGAAGATCGGCTTCCCCGTCAGGAGGAAGTAGCCGACGACGCCGAGCGCGTAGAGGTCGGCGCTCGCCGTCGCGGGCTCCCCGCGGAGCACCTCCGGCGCGATCGTCTCCGGGGTGCCGCAGAGGACGCCGGTGCCGGTCAGGTCGGGCGCGGCCGTCACGTCCCGCACGAGCCCGAAGTCCACGACCTTCACCACGTCGTGCATGCCGCCGCGGCGGCACAGCACGAGGTTGCCCGGCTTCAGGTCCCGGTGCACGAGCCCCTCCGCGTGCGCCTCCGCGAGCGCCCCGCACGCCTGCGCGAGGATGTGGATGGCGCGCGCCGGCGGGAGCGGCCCCTTCTCCTCGACGATCCGGCGGAGGTCCATGCCGTCGAGGTACTCCATCGCGTAGTAGAAGGCGCCGTCGGGCGTCCGGCCGTAGTCGAAGACGGAGACGGTGTTCGGGTGCGACAGGCGGCTCGTCTCGCGCACCTCGCGCTCGAAGCGCCGGAGCATCTCCGGGCCCACGGCGTCGGGCCGGATCACCTTGATCGCGGTCGGCCGCTTCAGCATCGCGTGGCTCGCGCGGTACACCTCCCCCATCGCGCCGCGGCCGACGAGCTCCTCGAGGCGGTACTGGCCGAGGCGCATCGCCTCGTGCACCTGCACCCGGAGCCCGAAGTTGACGTGCGACGCGAGCGCCCCGATCGCAGCGGCGAGGAGCAGGATGAGCTGGTCCCAGATCACGAGGTGCGCGAAGTGCGGCGCCGCGACGCCGGGCGCGAGGTAGACCGCGCCGTGCGAGAGCTGCACGAGGAGGAGTCCGAGGGGCGCGGGGAGGGAGAGGAGGAACGTGACGCGGCCGGAGCAGGGGACGACGACCGCGCGGGCGAACACGAAGAGGCAGAGGATCGCCACCATCGCGTTCGTCTCGAACTCGTACTCGATGGCGTGGATCGCGAGGCACGTCCCGATCGCCACGAAGAGGCCGAACCCGTCGAGGAAGCGGAGCACGCCCGCCCGGAGCCGGCGCCGCGCGAGCATCGCGAGCAGCGCGACCGCGACCGCCATCGACGCGAGGTGGACGATGCGGGACCGGTGGAGGAGGAGATGGGGCCCCCATCCGCGGTGGGAGGCCATGAGGAAGAGGCCCACCACGTAGAACGCCGCCGCGGCGGCGAGGGTCACTCCGTAGAAGAGCGCGAGCCGCCGCTGGAGGTAGGCGCTCGCCTCGGACTCGAGCCGGCTGTCGGCGAGGACGAGGCCGGGACGGATCTCGCTCACGGCCCCCGGGGCCCCCCCTAGTCCTTCTTCCAGAAGCGCCGCTCCACCTTCACGTCGAGCGCGTGCGCGAGGAACGAGAGCCGGTCTGCCGCCGCGTCGATCCGCTTCCTCGTCGGCGTGCCCGCGCCGTGGCCCGCCTTCGTGTCGATGCGGATGAGGACCGGGGCGCGGCCCGCCTGGCACGCCTGCAGCCGCGCGGCGAACTTGAAGCTGTGGAGCGGCACGACGCGGTCGTCGTGGTCGGCGGTCATCACGAGCGTCGCGGGGTACTTGGTGCCCTTCCGGAGGTTCTCGTAGGGCGAGTAGGCGCGGAGCACCTTGAACATCTCCGGGTCGTCGCTCGATCCGTACTCGGGCACCCAGGAGTACCCGATCGTGAACTTGTGGAAGCGGAGCATGTCCATCACGCCGACCTCGGGGATGCATGCCGCGAAGAGGTCGGGGCGCTGGGTCATGCACGCGCCGACGAGGAGGCCGCCGTTGCTCGTGCCGCGGATCGCGATCCGCCTCCTGTTCGAGTAGCCGTTCGTGACGAGGCTCTCCGCCGCCGCGATGAAGTCGTCGAAGACGTTCTGCTTCCTCTCGCGCATCCCGGCCTCGTGCCACGGCTTGCCGTACTCGCCGCCGCCGCGGAGGTTGGGCACCGCGAGCACGCCCCCCATCTCCATCCAGACGAGGTCCTCCACGCTGAACGACGGCGTGATCGCGATGTCGAAGCCGCCGTACCCGTCGAGGAGCACGGGCAGGTCGCCGCTCTTCCTCAGGTCCTTCCGGTGCGCGAGGAACATCGTGACCGGCGTGCCGTCGCGGCTGCGGTACACCACCTGGGTCGTCGTGAAGCGCTCGGGGTCGAACCCGACCTTGGAGCGCCTGAAGACCGAGAGCTTCCCGGCGTCGAAGTCGTACCGGTGGATCGTCTCCGGCTCCACGAAGCCGCTGAACGCGAAGAAGAGCTCGCGGTCGGTGCGCCGGCCTACGGCGTCCCGGCGGAAGCTCGCGGAGCCCGCCGCCGGCAGCGGGATCGCGCGGTCCGGGGTGCCGTCCGGGTGGAAGAGCTCGATCCTGCTCTGCGCGCGCCGCAGGTAGTGGACGACGATCCGGTCGCCGACGACGTAGGCGCCCTCGATCGCATAGGGCTGCTCCGGCACGATCGTCTTCCACGCCTCGCGCGCGGGGTTCGCGAGGTCGATCGCGATGATCCTCCGCATCGGCGCGTCGAGGTCGGTCACGAACCAGAAGACCGTGCCGTCGTTGCCGATCGGCCAGTATTGCGCGTCCATCCGGTCGAGCAGCTCGACGACCGGGCCGTCGTTCGCGAGGTCCTTCACGAACACGCCGTTGTTCCGCGACTCGTTCGTGTCGACCCAGATGACGAGGTAGCGCCCGTCGTCCGTGACGCCGGGGTAGATCCCCCACTTGGGGTGGTCCGGCCGCTCGTAGACGACCTTGTCCTGCTCCTGCGCGGTGCCGATCGCGTGGTAGACGATCTTCCCGTTCTCGCTCAGCGCCTTCAGCTCCTCGCCCTTCGCCGGCTCCGGGAACCTCACGTAGTAGAAGCCCTTGCTGTCGGCGGTCCAGGCGGCGTCCGAGAACTTCGTCCAGCGCAGGTGGTCGACCCGGTCGGTGCCCGTGTCCACGTCGCGCAGAAAGATCTCGCGCCAGTCGGATCCGCCTTGCGAGAGCGCGTAGGCGAGGTGCTTCCCGTCCGGGCTCGGCCAGCGCCCGGCGAGCGCCACCGTGCCGTCCGGCGAGAGCGCGTTCGGGTCGAGGAGCACGCGCGGCTCCGCGTCGAGCGCGTCGGCCACGAAGAGCACGTACTGGTTCTGGAGGCCGTCGTTCCGCGCGTAGAAGTAGCGGCCGCCGGCCTTGCTCGGGATCGCGTAGCGCTCGATGTTCCAGAGGCTCTCGAGACGCCCGCGGATCCGCTCCCGGCCCGGCAGGTCGTCGAGGTACTCGCGCGTCACCTCGTTCTGCGCCTCGATCCAGGCGCGGGTCGCGGGCGAGTCCTCCTCCTCGAGCCAGCGGTAGGGGTCGGCGACGGCGGTCCCGTGGTACGTGTCGACGACGTCGACCTCGGCCGCGGGCGGGTAGCTCTTCGGCCCCTTGGCCTCGCGGTGCCCCTTGCAGCCCGCGAGGAGAAGGAGGGATAGGACGAGAATCGCGCGCATGCCCCCGGAGCCCCCCCTAGTCCTTTCCCCAATCGAGGAGCTCGAGGAGGACGGTCCCCGAGCGCTCGTGCCGGACGACGCCGGTCACGGGCACCTCGTTCGAGAACCACGCCTTCTCCTCGGCGCCCGCGCGCGTGAACGTCATCACGACGCAGTCGAGCTCCTTCCCGGCGACGGTCACGCGCTCGTGCCCGTAGGTCGCCGCGGAGCCGTCCATCGGCGCGAGGAGCCGCGTGCGGGGGCGCTTCTCCTCGCGGCTCTCGCCGTCGAGCGTCCAGAGGATCGTCACCTCGTCGTCGGCCACCCCGACGACGCGGCGGATCATCTCCACGGTCTCCCCGCCGCGCCCCGCGATCCGCACGCGCACCCACTCGCCGACCTGCGCGTCGAAGACCGGGTTCGTGGGCGTCTCCTCGGCCTTCGCCTCGGCGGCCGCAGGCTCCCCCCACTCGATCGCCTCCACGACGATCCGCTTGCCCGCCTCGACCCGCAGGAGCCCGTAGGCGGGGACCGCGTTGCTGAAGTGCAGCGAGATCTCGGATCCGTCGGGCCACCTCACGCGCGCCTCGACGATCTCCGCGTCCGCGTCGCGCACCTTGCCATGGACGACCGAGTGGCCGAGGACCTCGCCGAACTGCGGCAGCAGGTCGAGGAGCCCCTTCCTCGCCATGCGCTCCGGGAACGGCGCCTGCGAGGGCGGGCCCTTCTCGATCTCCTTCGCGAAGAAGACCTCGCCGCCGTCGACGCGCGTGACCGTCACCTTGAGGATCGTCTCCGCTCCGTCGTCGCCGGTCGCGCGGTAGCGGACCCACTCGCCGGGCCGCGCGTCGCCGAGCGGGTTGAGCGCGCCCGCGGTGGGATCGGGAGGGGGCGCGGGGGAGGGCTGCTCCTTCGGCGCCTCGGCCTTCGGCTCCGGCTCGGGCTTCTTCGGGGCCGCCTTCTCCCGCTCCGCGATCTCCGCGAGGACGACCTCGATCGCCTTCGCGAGCTGGGGGTCCCTGCCCGAGAGCCGGTCCTCGGACGTCTCCTCGACGTGGATGTCGGGCGGCACGCCGAGGCCCTCGAGGTTCTTCCCGTCCATGCTCTGGAAGCCGGTGCGCGGGACGCGGAACATGCTGCCGTCGGAAAGCGTGATGTCGTTCGTCCCGATCACGCCGCCGGCGGTCGGCACCCCGACGATCTTCCCGCACTTCGCCTCGCGGAACATGAAGGGGAAGACCTCCGCGTCGCTGAAGGAGCGCTCGTTGATGAGCAGCGTCACCGGGCGGTCCCAGTAGGTGTCGGGCTGGACGCCCGGGTCGCGGCCGCGGAGCGTCACGCGCGCGAGCGGGCGCGAGATGAGGATCTGCATCAGCTGCTGGTGGATGTTCCCGCCGCCGTTGTTGCGGACGTCGAGGATCATCCCCTTGATCTTCGGGTTCGACGCCCACTGCTGCACCGTCTGGACGAAGCGCTGCAGGTTCGGGCCGTTCATCTGGTTCAGGTGGATGTAGCCGACCTCGCCGTCCTTCGTCCTCGTGGCGTCCTCGACGCGGCGCCTGCAGGTCTGGACCCAATCGTCGTAGAGGAGCTCCGCCACCCGGCCGGCCGGGAGCGGGGAGACCTGGACCGTCTTCTCCGCCTCGAGGCCCGCGGCCGTGCGCGGCCGGTACCCGACCGGGATCTGCCTCCCGACCGTGCCCGCGAGGAGCTTGTCGAGGTTCGTGTCGGCCTTGAGCTCCGTCCCGTTGATCTTCGTGACGATGTCGCCGACACGCATGCCGGCGCCGTCGGCGGGCCCCTGCGGAAGGACGCGGACGACGCGCCGCGCGCCCGACTCCTCGGGGTCCTGGCCGAAGTCGAGCCCCAGGTACCCGGTCGGCGCGGTGGCGGGCGCCACCCGCGAGCGGGGACCGCCGCCGATCCCGAGGTGGCTCGCGCCGAGCTCGGCGAGCATCTGGCGCACCACGTTGTGGAACTCGTCCTTGTTCTCGGCGTCGATCGCCCAGGCGCGGTACTTCTTCCTCATCGCCTCCCAGTCGACGCCGTGCATCTTGGGGTCGTAGAAGCCGTTCTTGAGCGCGGTCCAGGCCTCGTCGAAGAGGTTCTCGAGCTCCTTGCGGAGATCGACCTGCACGCGGCCGATGAAGGGGATCCGCTCGCCGGCGAAGACGCCCTTCGGCGCCGCGACGCGGTAGGCGCCGGCCTCCTGCCCGCGCTCGGCGGAGAAGTAGATGTAGTCGCCGACCGGGCTCCAGCAGGCGCCCGAGCCGTCCTCGGAGATCTGCATCGCCTGCCCGCCGGACACCGAGACGACGTAGAGCCCGCCGGACGTCCCCGTCCCCGGGTTCATCGACTCGAAGACGAGCATCCTGCCGTCGGGAGAGAAGGAGGGGACCTGGAAGAAGCCGCCGCCGCCCGAGACGCGGCGCACGCCGCTCCCGTCGGCGTTCATGACGTAGATGGCCTGCGAGCCGCCCCGGCCGGAGTCGAAGGCGACGAGCTTGCCGTCCGGCGAGAAGGAGGGATCGTCGTCGGCCGCCTCGTCGTTCGTGAGCTGCGTCTGCTGCTGGCTCTCGAGATCGACGACCCAGATCTCCTTGTTGCCCGTGCGATCGGAGCAGAAGACGAGCCGCTTCCCGTCGGGCGACCAGTTCTGGAAGAAGTCGTCCCTGGGCGCGTTCGTCACCTGCGCCGTCGCACCCGTCCGGAGCTCGACGACGTAGATGTCGTTCCCGTTCTTCCCGGCCTTGTCGGAGAAGTACGCGATCCTCTGGCCGTCCGGGCTCCAGCGCGGCCACTGGTCGTTCCCCGGCCCGGACGTCACCTGGCGACCCTCGCCCCCGTTCGCGGGCATGACCCAGACGTCGCCGCGCAGCGAGAAGGCGATCTGCCGGCCGTCGGCGCTCACGTGCACGTGCTCGCCTCCCGACGTGATCGTCCGCAGCTCGAGGCCGCTGTCCCGGACGTCGCTCCGGACGTCGAGCGGGAGCGGCGTCGGCTTCTCCGCGGGGGCGTCGAGGTCCGTGACGTAGAGCCGGCCCACGAGCTCGAACGCCATCGTCTTCCCGTCCCAGGCGAGGTCCGGGCGCTGGACGTCCTCCGTGTACTTCGTCAGCTGCTTCCGCTCGCCCCCCTCCGCGGGCATCTCGTAGAAGTCGGCGACGCCCTTCTCCTCGGCCACGAAGCGGATGCGGCGGCCGTCGGCGCTGAAGAAGGGCCAGCGCTCGTTGCCCGGCGTATCCGTCAGCCGGAGCGGGATCCCGCCCTTCACGTCGACGACGTGGAGGTCGTAGTCGGCGGACCCCGTGTAGTTGTCCCAGTAGATCGTGTTGAACCCGCGCGCGTAGACGACGCGCGTCCCGTCGGGCGAGTAGCTCCCCTCCCTGGCGCCGTCGAACGTCAGGCGGCGGGGCGTGCCGCCCGCGAGGTTCAACTCGTAGAGATCGAGCTCGGCGTCCCCGAGATCCCGGTTGCTGGCGACGAGGAGCCGCTTCCCGTCGGGCGACCATTCGCAGACGATGTCGACGCCCGAGTGGAAGGTGACCTGCTTCGGCTCGCCGCCGGTCACCGGCATCACGTAGATCTCGTAGTTGCCGCTCCGGCTCGACGTGAAGGCGATCTCCTTCCCGTCCGGGCTCACGCGGCAGAGCGTGTCCTGCTCCTCGTGGATCGTGAGCCGCTGCGCGGGGCCCTTGCCGTCGCGGGGCGCGATCCAGATGTCGCCGCGGTAGCAGAAGACGACCGACTTCCCGTCCGGCGTGAGGCTCGGGTAGCGGAGCCCCTGCGTGGACTCGTCGGCCGCCGCCGCGGCCGAGGAGAGCAGGAGGGGCAGGAGGAGGGCGAGGGCGCGAGCGGGCTTCAGCTGCATCGGGGCCTCCGAACAAGGGTTCCCTCCCGCTCGCGACCGCCGCGAATCCGGGAGGCACCGGGGCGCGACCCGTCCCCGGGCCGAGCCGAACCCCGCGATTGTATGCCGGGTGCGGCGGGCCTCAAGCCGCCACCTCCCCTTCGCCCCCGGAGCCCCCGATATCCCCCCCAAAAAAAGGACGGGCGCCCCCCGTTGCGGCGGAGCGCCCGATCCGAGAGAGAGCGACGGCGGGTGGAGCCGTCGCCTTTGGAGTATCAGTCTGCCGTGGTCGCGTTGTCGTCGAGCTTCCGGCCGCCGGAGAGCACCGAATAGGTCGACTGGACGTTGTCCAGCGACGCCGGGACGGCTCCCGCGACGAGCGGGACGGCCTTGAGCGTCCTCGTGGACCAGGTGGAGTTCGAGCTGCTGGATGCGGCGCCCGAGCTGTAGACGAGCGCCTGCGGGCCCGCCAGCGTCCCGTCGCCGACGAAGGCGACGGTCGCGCCGTGCGACTGCCCGGTGCTGAGGACGACGGCGCCAGGCGTCGCGCCGCCGAGCACCGCATGGATGTTCGTCACCACGAAGAGGTCCGAGTTGCTGTTCAGCGGGGCGCGGGTCGTCGCGCTGCTGCCGGCCGTCTTCGAGACCTGGCCGGCGAGCATGTTGCCGTCGGCCGAGAGGTAGATGTGGTTGATCGCGTTCGCCGTGCCGGAGGTGACCGACGACGTCAGCACCCTCAGGTTCGTCCCGAGGTTCGTGTCCATCACGTACACCTCGAGATCGGTCGGGCTGCCGGCGCCCGCGCTCGCGTCGCTGCCGATGATGCAGAGGATGCCCCTCGCGTCGCGGCCGTTGAAGGAGACCCCGCCCGGCGAGGCCGCGAACCGGTTCTCGTAGCTCCAGGCGTTGCAGTCGAACTGCTCGAAGCCGATCGTGGCCGGGTGCGTGCTGAACGCCACGTACGGGTCGCGGACCGGCGAGATGGCCGTGCCGAGCCCGATCGAGGCCGCCGAGATGT
>JAKLKT010000028.1 GCA_023150495.1 Planctomycetota bacterium | reverse complement strand
GCGCGCACGGAGGCGCTGCCCTCCGCGGCGGAGGTGGCGGGGCAGCTGGAGGTCCAGCGTCGCGTGGTGGAAGCGGTCGCGGCGCTGGAGGAGCCGTACCGCTCGACGGTCGTGCACCGCTTCCTCCACGGGCGGTCGGTGGCGGAGATCGCCGCTGCGGTCGGGGTGCCGAGAAAGACGGTCGAGTCGCGGCTCACTCGCGCACTGGCGATGCTCCGCGGGCGGCTCGACGCCGGGCCGGGCGGCCGGCGTGCGTGGTCAGTCGCGCTCCTGCCGCTCGCGTGGCCGCGGAGCGGGGTGGGGGGGATCGTCGGGGGGGTGGTCATGACGGCGAAGGCGAAATCGCTCGTGGCAGCGGCTCTTCTCGCGCTCCTCGGCTTCGGCGTCGTCGGCGTCGCGGCGCTGTCGCGGGACCGGGACCCGTCAGCGTCCCGCGCCGAGGCGCCGCGGGGACACGACGCTCGCACGCTGCCCGTCATCGAAGAGCAGGGCGCCGTGGCCGAGGGCGGAGCCGTCTCGGTCGTTGGTCCGGACGCGCGCGGCGAGCCGGCGCGCCTGCATCCGGTTCCGGAGGCTCCGCCCGGCACGCTCATCGGTCGGATCACGTGCGCCGACGGCTCGCCGGCGGCGGGCGCCCGCGTGCGGGTGCTCGGAAGCCTCACGAAGGACGGCGTGACGCGTGTGGATGACGGCGGATACACGCTGGAGATCGAGACGGTCGCGGACGAGAACGGCGTCTACCGGGTCGAGCGGCTGGCGGCAGGGAGCTATCAGGTGCGCGCGACCCATGTCGGGCACGCGCCATCCGAGAGGTACGGGCAGGGCCACTACGTCTCGGCGACCCGCGGTGCGGAGATCTCGATCCAGCTCAAGCTCGGCGGGACGCTCCGGGTCCTCGTGCGCGATGTCGCGGGGGGCGCGGTGCCGGGCGTCGAGGTCGAGCTCCTCGCGGGATTCGTGATCCGCGACGGGCAGGAGCCGCTCGCGAGGGCCGTCTCGGACGAGAGCGGCATGGCCGTGCTCGGGCACCTGGCCGAGGGGGGGACGATCCGGGTCCGAGCGGAAGGGGAGTCGCATGAGCGGCGGATGATCCTCGTTTACGACAAGGTGACGACGCTCGTCGAACTCGTGATCGGTGCGGTCCTGACCGGCGACGTGGCCCTCGAGGACGGTACGCCGCTGCGAGACGGCAAGGTCGTGTGCTACGGTCCGATGAGCGGCTCCTCCGCGACGCAGGCCGAGGCGCTCACCGACCCTTCGGGGCGATACCGGCTTCCGTGGCTCACCCCCGGCGAGTACGAGGTGTGCGTGCGGGGGCCGGGCGTCGCGGGCGGGCACAGGAGGATCATCGTGGGCCCCGAGCCGGTCGTCACGGCGCATCTCCGGCTCGGGCGTTCCATCGTGTCGGGCGGCGTCAGGCGCGAGGGACCTGCCCCGGGCGGCGTGGTGCCCGTGGACGCGCACGGCGTTCCGGTGCCCCGGCTCCTGGAGGTCCGGCTGACCTCGCCGGGCAAGACTCCGCTGTGGGTCTCCGCGACGCCCGACGGGCGGTTTGCGTTCTTCGACGTTCCTCCGGGCGACTACGCACTCGAGACGCGCGACGACGAAGGCCTCGTCGCGAGCGTTCCGGTCATCGTCGGGCGCGGAGAGCGCGTCGAGCGCAAGGAACTGGTGCTCAGGCGAGCGTATGGAGAGGTGGAACTCGAGCTTCTGGACGCCAAGGGCGCGTTCAACGGCCGCGTGCAGCTCTACCTGGACCACACCTCGATCGCGCCGCCGGCCATCGGTGCCGGCCGATACCGCTTCGAGGCGCTGACCGGCCGGCGGACCGTCACCGTGCAGTGGGCGGGAGGAAGCGGGTCCACGAAGGTGGACTTGGATGTGGAGGAGGGAAAGACGGTCTACAAGACGGTGCGGCTGCCGGAGTAGCCGCCCGGCCCCCGGGCTTGCCCGCCGAAGCCCTGGCGAAGGCGGGAGCCCCTACTCCGGGAGGAGGTCGGGGCGGGAATGCGCGTCGATGTCCAGCGAGCCGTGGCTCCCGACCTTGATGTTCGCCGGGGCGAAGGCGTCCACCCCCTTCGGCAGCTCGCGGATGTACTCGATGCGCTGGAGCGCTACCCAGCGGATCGCGCGCGGCGAGCGGGTGAGGCCGCCCGTCGGGTCGTCCACGCTCGGGTGGCCGAAGTGGAGCACGATCCCGTCGATCGTCACGAAGTGGCCGTCGTAGCCGATCAGCTTGCCCGTGTAGACGTGGTTGCGCGCCGAGGGATACGGCTTCACGCAGCGCATCAGCACGTTGCGGTTCAGGAACGACGGCTTCTCCTCGGGCATGCGCTGACAATACCACGCGGGCGGGTGCGGCCAAGGCGCGCCGCGCGCTTCACCGAACCCTGCCCTCGCGCGCGAACCCGCCCCCGCGTCGCAAGGCAAAACTGCGGCACGCGTGCCGCACCCCGCTGCCGTAACCCGTTGCCGCGACGCCGGTTACGGCGCCCGAATCCGGAAAAGATCACTTCGCGAGGAGGAAGGGGTGAAGCGCGAGGGCGTCGAGGCCGGTCGTGTAGAGGCTCGCGATCGCGTCGCGCGGCGTCGTCGCCATCGGACGGCCCGGCTCGTTCAGGGACGTGTTCAATACCGCCGGCACGCCCGAGCGCCTCCCCACCTCGACGAGCAGCGCATAGAAGAGCGGATCGCGGTCCTTCGCCACCGTGTGAACCCGCGTGAGCCCGCCCTGCGCCGCCACCGCGGGCAGCTTCCTCGCCGCGCCGGGCTTCATCCGGGCCGTCCGCTCGAGGAAGGGCGACTCCTGGGGGCTCTCGAAGAGATCCGCCATCGCCTCGCGCGCGACCGAAAGGCCGAACGGGTGGAACTCCGACCGCGCCTTCACCGACGCGAGCAGCCGCGGCCGCGTCCCGGGGTTCGTCGGGTCCGCGAGGATGCTCCGGTGGCCGAGCGCGCGCGGCCCGAACTCCGCGCCGCCCTCGAACCACCCGACGATCTGGCCCGCCCGGATCCGCTCCGCCGCCTCGGTTGCGAGCGACGCCGGGCGCTCCGCCCTGAGCTTGAGGCGGAGGATCTCCTCCGCGATCTCGCCCTCCGCGTACGACGGGCCGAAGTCCGCGCGCAGGATCGGGCCCTTGCGCCGGTTGCCGAGCCCGCAGTGGTAGAGGTGGAGCGCGGCCCCGAGTGCCGTGCCGTCGTCGCCCGGCGCCGGCGGCACGTAGACCTCGTCGAAGATCCCCGACGCGCAGAGCTCGCCGACGAGAGCCCAGTTCTGCACGAGCCCGCCGCCGAGGCAGAGGCTCCTCTCGCCGCTCCGCTCCCGCGCGCGCTTCGCCATCTGGAGGACCACCTCGAGCATCACGGCGTGGAACGACGCCGCGAGATCCCTGTGCCGGTCCTCGAACGGCGCGTCCGGCTCGCGAGGCGCGCCGAAGACCTCCGTGAATCGCGCCGACAGGTAGGCGCGGCCCTGGTGGTACCCGAAGTACTCCGGGTTCAGCTTGTAGCTTCCGTCGCCCGCCACCTGCACGACCGCGCGCATCGCGGAGAGGAACGAGGGGGTGCCCGTGGGGGAGATGGAGATCAGCCGGAACTCGTCGTCGAGGTCGCTATACCCGAGGTAGTCGGCGACGAGCGCCGAGAGGAGGCCGAGCGAATCGGGCATCCGCGAGACCTGCTCGGTCTCGATCCTCGTGCCCTTCCCGCGGCCGATCCCGCTCGTCGACACTTCCCCCCGGCCCCCTACATTCAGGATCGCGGCGCTCTCGAAAGGGGAGGCGAGGAACGCCGCCGCCTTGTGGCTCTGGTCGTTCCCGATCGTCTCGACCCGGATCCCCTGCGCGCGCAGCTCCTCGAGCCGCTTCAGGTACTCGATCAGCCGGTGGCTGTCGTCCTTGAAGACGTTGTAGACGGTCGCGGTGCGCGACCGGAAGAACTCCTCCCCATACCACTTGAGGACCTTCTCCCGCATGGGGAGCCAGGGGTTGTCCGCGACCGCGATCGCGTCGAGATCCCGGGCGCCGAAACCCCCGCGCTCGAGGCAGAAGGCGACCGCGCGGTGGGGAAAACCACCCGTGTGCTTGACGCCGCCATACCGCTCCTCCGCCGCTGCCGCGACGACCTCGCCGTCCACGAGCAGCGCCGCGGCGCTGTCCTTGTAGCCGAGGCCGCCGATCCCGAGGATCCGCATCAGAGGACCTCCATCAGCCGGTCACCCGCGCGACCCCGGTCAGCCGCTCGACGGCCGCCCGCGGATCCGCGCCGAGGTCGAGCGCCCCCTCGGCGGACCCGCGCGACGGCCCGTAGAACGCGAGCTTCGTCCCGCACGCGCGCGCCGCGGCCACGCCGGCCTTGTGGAGGATCCCGTTCCCGGCCACGATCAGCACGTCGGGCCGCTCGCGGCTCAGCAGGAGCGCGAGGCGCGCCGCGGCCTCGAGCTGGTCCTCCGCCTCGATCTCGCGCACCTCCGCGCGCTGCACGGCCGCCTCGAGCTGCCCGCGCAGCCCCGGGGGGAGCGCGTAGATCTCCTCGATCTCGATGTGGAGGAAGCGGAGCCGGAAGTCGATCTCCGAGTTGAATTCGCGGATCTCCCCGGTGAGGCGGGCGATGTCGGGGATGGCTTCCCCGCCGGCGAGGAGCGTGAGGATTCTCATCGGGTGCCGAAGCGCCGCGAGCATAGCACGTCGCGGGGTCTCGACCGAGGGGGGCTTCGGGGGGAGGAAAAGTTGCGGATGACCTTCCCTCTCCGTAGGTTATGGCGGCTCGGCATCGACGATCGCAGGCGGTTTCATTGGACCCGAAAGAGGCCCCCACTCCGGCTTCACAGGCGCGCTTCGACGACGAAGCGCCGCAGGGACTGCTGCGCACCGCGCTGCAGTTCGTCGCGATCCCGCTGCTCATCGTCGGCGTCGCCATCGGCCTCTACGTCGGGCTCTCGCTCCTGTTCGATACGGGTCCGAAGTCCGCGGCGGACTTCGTCGACTACCTGCGATCGGACACGATCAACCGCCGCTGGCAGGCCGCGTACGAGCTCGCGGCGAGGCTCGGCACGGGAGAGGTCCCTGACGAGTTCCGGAACCCGGACCTCGTGCGCGAGCTCTGCCGCGCCCTCACCGAGGCTCGCAAGGAGGGCGAGAAGCCGCCGCGGCGCGCGATCCTCGTCCTCGCGATCCTGCGCCGGCTCGCCGAGCCGTCCACCGCGGAGACCGTGCGCGAGGCGCTCGGCGACCCGGACCCGTGGGTCCGGGCGCACGCGGTCCTCACGCTCGGCGTCCTCAAGGACGAGCCGTCGCGCGCGCGGATCGTCGAGCTCGCGCGGAGCGAGGACCCCGGGACGCGGCAGGCCTCGCTCGAGGCGCTCTCCACGCTCGACCAGGTGCCCGGGCTCCCGTTCCACCTCTCGGCCGGGACGCGCGCGATCGCCCTCGAGCACGTGGCGGACGCGAAGGAGGATGTCCGGTTCACCGCGGCGCTCGTGCTCGCCGATGCCGGCGAGCGCGAGGCGGCCCTGCCGGTGCTCCGGAAGATGCTCGACCGCTCCTACCTCGAGCGGTTCCCGTTCGACGACCAGTGGGGCGGCCTCGACGAGTACCGGCTGCGCAGCGTGATCCTGCTCAAGGCGATCCAGCGCGTGGTCGCGCTGCGCTGCGGCGACGACCCCGAGGTGATGCAGGCGCTGCGCCGGCTCTCCGACGACGCCACGGAGGGCGAGACCGAGGTGCGCGAGGCGGCCCGAGAGGCCCTCCTCGCGCTGCAACCGAAATCGGAGTGAACCGACAGATGGCCACGACGGTCCCCCCGACCCCCCCGCAGAAGAAGCCCGGCCTCCTCGCCAAGGTGCGCGACACCCAGGTGTGGAAGTCGATCTTCCGGCACGGGTACCCGGACACGCAGCGCAACCGCGCGCTCGCGGTCTTGAGCAACGTCTTCCTGCACCTCCACCCGGTGCGGGTGCGGAAGAGCGGCATCGCGCTCTCGTTCACGTGGTGCATGGGCGGAGTCACCTTCTTCCTCTTCCTCGTGGAGGCGGTGACGGGCATCCTCCTGATGTTCTACTACCGCCCGGTCGCCTACAGCGCCTACAACGACATCCAGGAGCTGCGCGAGACGATCCCGCTCGGCCTCATGCGCGAGCTGCACCGGTGGGGCGCGCACGCGATGGTCCTGACCGTGTGGCTCCACATGTTCCGCGTCTTCATGACGGGGTCCTACAAGCCGCCGCGCGAGTTCAACTGGGTCGTCGGCGTCGTTCTCCTGCTGCTCACGCTGCTGCTCTCGTTCACCGGCTACCTCCTGCCGTGGGACCAGCTCGCGATCTGGGCGATCACGGTCGGCTCGAACATGGCGCGCGCGACGCCGCTCCTCGGCCACGAGGGCCCCGGCGCCTCGCTCCTGACGCTCGACGGCAACCACCTCGTGACCGCCGGGTCGGACGTGCGCTTCGCGCTGCTCGGCGGGCGGTTCGTGGGCGAGAACGCGCTCCTGCGCTTCTACGTGCTCCACTGCGTGTTCATCCCGGTCATCGCGGTGATGCTCATGGCCGTGCACTTCTGGCGCGTCCGCAAGGACGGCGGGATCTCGGGGCCGCTCTAAGATGAACACGCTCTTCGAGTACATCCTCAAGCCGGTGATGACCTTCGTCGCCAAGCCGCACATCCTGCTGCCGGCCTCGTCGGTCGCGCTCATCCTCACGCTCAAGTACTACCGGACCGTCACGAAGCCGAAGATCGCCGCGGCGATCGGCCTCGTGCTCGCCGGGCTGCTCGTCGTGAGCTGCTTCGACCCGAACTTCAAGAAGAACATCCTGAAGCCGGACAACGTGCCGATCGTCCTGCTGCTGTTCGGCCTCCTCTTCTTCCTCTGGCTCTCGCTCCGGCGCGCGGCGATCAACGACGAGGCGGCCGAGCGGGGCGAGCCGCCGCTCGAGGCGCGGATGAAGCGCGAGACCGTGCTCGTCTGGCCCGACCTCGTGATGATCGAGCTCATCTGCCTCGTGCTCGTGAGCGCGGTGCTCGTGTTCTGGGCGATCTTCATCCGCGCGCCGCTCGAGGAGCCGGCCTCCGCGGCGCTCACCCCGAACCCCTCCAAGGCGCCGTGGTACTTCCTCGGGCTCCAGGAGATGCTCGTCTACTTCGACCCGTGGTACGCGGGCGTGCTGCTCCCGACGCTCATCATCGTCGGGTTGATGGCGATCCCGTACGTGGACACGAACCCGAAGGGCTCCGGCTACTACACGCTGTCGGAGCGGAGGTTCGCGATCACCGTCTACCTCTTCGGCTTCATCATCTTCTGGGTCGTCCTGATCACGATCGGCACCTTCCTGCGCGGCGCGAACTGGAACTTCTTCGGGCCCTACGACAAGTGGGACCCGCACTTCCAGCAGCCCCTGAAGAACATCAACATCTCGGAGATCTTCTGGGTGAAGATGCTCAAGCAGGGCATGCCCAAGGAGTGGTACGTCCGCGAGGCGCCGGGGCTCCTCATGGCGGGCGCCTTCATGCTCCTCGGGCCGCTCATCCTCGCGAAGACGGTCCTGAAGGACCTCTTCAAGAAGCTCGACATCGTCCGCTTCTCCGTGGTCGCCGTCCTCATGCTCTTCATGATCTCGATGCCGATCAAGATGCTCGGGCGGTGGCTGATCAACCTGAAGTACGTGATCTACATCCCCGAGTACTTCATCAACATCTGAGGAAAGAGCCGTGACGAAGCGCCCCTCCTCGATCTACAACGACCCGGGGTACCTCTACGACCGGAAGCTCCTGATCCGGCTGTTCACCTTCTCGTCGCTCGCGCTCGTCGTCGGGATCACGTGGTGGATCTGGGACGACTTCGACCGGCCGTGGAAGGACGACCAGCGGGAGGAGCTCCGCTGGGAGGCGCGGCGCTTCTCCGTGGAGCGCGCGGTGCTCGAGAGCCTCTCGCAGGAGGATCGCGAGACGTACGCGAAGGCGCTCGCGGAGGCGCAAGCGAAGGTGGAGGCGCGCAAGGCCGAGATCGCGGCGATCGACAAGGAGCTCGGGTCCGCCGACGGCGCCGCCTACCTCGGCGACATGGAGTACAAGGAGCAGAAGCAGTACACGACGGAGGCCGACTACTGGGTGCGCGAGGCGCCGACGAAGGCGGACCTCTCCGACTGGCAGAAGCGGTTCCGCGAGGACTGGGACCGCGAGGCGCGCCTGCGCGACGCGTGGCAGATGGCCGACGCGAACAGGCGCGTGCTCCTCGAGAAGAGGAAGGCGCTCGAGGCCGAGGTCGATGCCGTCCACGCGGAGATGCGGAAGAACCCCGCGGTGAAGCGGCTCGACATCGTGCAGGGCAACATCGAGAAGAAGAGGGGCTATAGCCCGCTGCGCGAGATCCCGCTCCTCGACTTCCTCGCCGCGCCGGTCAACGTGAAGCAGATCGTGCTCCACGACCTCGTCGACAACTACGAGTTCTCGACGCCGAAGAAGGTCGACCGGTGCGCCACGTGCCACATCCTCTCGACCGAGGTCGGCTACGACGCGAAGCGCTGGCCGATCGAGGCGGTCGACGAGACCAAGGACCCGAAGGCGTTCGAGGAGGGGGTCTACCGCTTCGTCTTCGCGATCCTCGACTCGATCGACCCGGAGAAGCCCGCCGCGAGCGACCCGTTCAAGCGCGAGCTGGACCTGCTCCGGAAGGCGCGCCTCCACAAGGAGACGCTCACGCTCCTCTTCGAGATCGCGGACGAGGACTACCTCGAGATCGCGCTCGACGAGACGAAGAAGAAGGTCTGGAAGAGGTACCTGCGCGACGAGGAGACGGGCCTCTGGAGGCAGGACCCGAAGGGCAAGCGGATCGCGGACTACTATCACCATGCCCTCTCCGAGATGAAGGGGCACTGGCGCACGCACCCGCACTTCAAGGACATGGTGGGGGGGAGCTCCCCGCACTCCTACGAGAAGTTCGGCTGCTCGACCTGCCACCAGGGCCGCGGCTGGTCGACCGACTTCGGCTACGCCTTCCACACGCCGGACCTCGTCCAGGTCAGCGACTGGATGACCGACGAGCGCGCGCACAAGGAGGGCTACCACATCCCGCTCTCCGCCGGCCAGACGCTCGAGGCGGCGATGGCCAAGGGCGCGCCGCCCGAGAGCGCGGGCGCGGGCGGCTCCGACGTGCACGTGGGCTACGTGACCGATGACGCCACCGGCAAGCGGTGGGAGCACGAGTACGACCGCACCGAGACGAAGCTCCACTACTGGCACTGGCCGCAGTTCCCGAAGCAGCTCGTCCAGGCCTCGTGCCTCAAGTGCCACCGCGAGGGGCTCTATCGGACCGCGAAGCCCGAGTACGAGGGCGTCCGCTTCGGGAAGCCGCTCGCGGGCGCGCCCGACCTCACGGAGTACGAGGACCAGAGCGCCGAGGCGAACCCCGACCTGGACGAGCCGAGCCGGATGCTCATCCCGGCGGAGCCCGACAGCTACCGGCCCGAGGGGCTCGAGAAGGGCTTCCGCGACTTCGTGCAGTTCGGCTGCTACGGCTGCCACAAGATCGATCCCGCGATCTACCCCTTCATGAAGGGCGTGCGGACGAAGGTCGGCCCGCCGCTCGACGGGATCGGCACGAAGGCATCGAAGGAGTGGGGCCTGCGCTGGGTGCGGAACCCGAAGGACTTCCGCCCCGACACGCGCATGCCGCGCTTCTTCGGCCTCTCGAACAGCTCGCACGATTTCCGCTACCGCTTCGCCGACACCGGCACCTTCGACGACGTGAGCGGCGATGCCTGGGCGAACGCCGAGATCTACTCGATCGTCGAGTGGATCTGGGACGAGAGCGGCCCCCGCGCGCAGGCCTACCCGGCCGTCGACCTCTCGAAGGGCGACCCGAAGCGCGGCGAGCAGTACGTGACCGCCGACGGGCAGGCGAGCGAGAACCGCGCGAAGGCGTGCATCGCGTGCCACGACATCGAGATCGACACCGCGGACCTCAGGCACGACGCCGGCCAGGTCGCCGACTCCTTCGACAAGGCGAGCGGCCGGCCGACGGGCTGGAAGCACCGCATGAGCCGCCGGCACGGGCCGAACCTCGCGGGCATCGCGAGCAAGGTCACGCCGGAGTGGCTCGTGGCCTGGCTCAAGAACCCGCGCGGCTACTGGCACGACACGAGCATGCCCGACCTGCGCCTCACCGACCAGGAGGCGCTCGACATCGCCGCGTTCCTGATGACGAAGCGCCATGCCGCCTTCGAGGCGCTGCCGGGCGTCCCGTTCGACCAGGGCGTGCTCGACCGCATCGCCAGAGAGCTCAAGGTCGCGGAGCAGAAGGAGAGCACCGAGGCGGCGGTCGCGATCGTGAACCGCTGGACGCCGCGCGAGCGCGTCCTCTACGTCGGGAAGAAGCTCTTCAAGCACTACGGCTGCTTCGGCTGCCACGAGATCGAGGCCTACAAGGACGCGACCCCGATCGGAACCGAGCTCTCCGACTGGGGCAGCAAGCTGATCGACCGCCTCGAGTTCAACCACGCGCCGATCGAGAAGACGCGGTTCGCCTTCGCCTACGCGAAGATGATGAACCCGCGCATCTACGACGTCGGCATGCCGCGCGCGGACCGCCCCTTCGACCGGCTCAAGATGCCGCGCTTCGGCTTCCGGCCGGAGGAGGCGAAGGACCTCGCGACGTTCCTCATCGCGCTCACGAGCGACCCGGTGCCCCCGGCGTCGATCTTCCACCCCGACCAGCGCGAGGCCGACATCATCCGCGGCCGCGAGATCGTCGCGCGCTACAACTGCCAGGGCTGCCACGTCATCGAGGGCGAGGGCGGCGATATCTGGCCCGCGATCGCCAAGAGCAAGTGGCGGCCGCCGGACCTCAAGGGCCAGGGGCGGAAGACGCAGCCGCTCTGGCTCTTCCACTTCCTGAAGGACCCCGCGTTCGTCACGGTCCCGGGCGTGGCCAACTCGGACAAGGTCCGGCCGTGGTTCTCGGTCCGGATGCCGACGTTCCACTTCTCCGACGAGGAGGCGCGGGCGCTCGTGCGCTACTTCAGCGCGCTTTCGGGGATGCCCGCGGATTTCGAGAGCGGTGAGCCCGACAGTCTCGTCGGGCCGGGCAGCGAGTACGCCGCGGCGAGGAGGCTCGAGCTGACGGATCTCGTGGACCGGCAGAAGAAGTCCCCCGCCGACGCGAGGAACCGCATCGAGGAGACGCGGTTCATGTTCCAGGAGTACCAGTGCAAGTCCTGCCACAGCGCGCAGGCCCCGATCGACAACGCGGCGCCGGACTTCCGGCACACCCGCGCGGGCCGCCTCCGCGACACGTGGATCGTGGACTGGCTGTGGGGGCCGTTGAAACTGCAGCCCGGCACCGCGATGCCGGTGTTCTTCGTCGACTCGAAGGGCAACCCGCGGGCGCAGGACGGGCAGTTCCTCGGCGGGAACGCCGAGGAGCAGATCCGCGCGCTGCGCGACTTCATCCGCCACCACTACCGCGAGGAGGACCGCTAGTGTCGGAAGAGACGAAACCCTCCGGGAAGCCCCGCGCCAAGGAGCCGGAGGCGGCGGAGCCGAAGCCGCACGTGACGGACTCGCGGCTCGGCCTGCGCACCGGCGTGCCCGCGGTCAAGAAGGGCACGAAGGAGCAGATGGCGATCGACCCCATGGCGGAGGGCGAGAAGCCCTTCGAGGCCCCGGACCTCGCGAGCCGCCGCGAGGCGATGTGGATGGCCGCGGGCTGGGGGCTCTTCGGCTTCGCCACGCTGACCGAGACGGCGATGCTCGTCTCGTATCTCTTCCCCCGGGCCCCCTTCGATCCCGCCCAGGTGTTCCGGATCGGCCCCCCCGAGGAGTACCTCCCGGCCAGCGTGAGCGAGGCGTTCAAGAAGTCGAACCAGGTGTGGATCTGCAACCAGGAATACAACGGCAGGCAGATCCTCTACGCGCTCTCGACGGTCTGCACGCACCTCGGTTGCACGCCCAACTGGCTCGAGGCGGACCAGAAGTTCAAGTGCCCGTGCCACGGCTCGGGCTTCTACCCGAACGGCATCAACTTCGAGGGGCCCGCGCCGCGGCCGCTCGAGCGGTTCAAGATCTTCGTGGGCGACGACGGCAGCGTCGTCGTGGACAAGACGAAGAAGTACCAGCAGGAGAAAGGCGAATGGGACGATCCCGACTCCTACATCGCGGTCTGATCCCGCTCCTGCTCCTCGCCGCGTGCGGCGGCGACGACGACCTCCTCGTCGCGAAGGACATCGGTCCCATCTACGCGGGGGGCTCCGGGGGCGGCAACTACGGGCCGTCCGGGAGCGGCGCGCCGGGGAAGATCGCCGGCAGGGTGCGCTTCGATGGCGAGGCGTGGGCGAGGAAGAAGCTCGACATCACGACCGCGGACGGGTTCTGCGTCGCGGGCCATGCCGAGGGGCTCTACAGCGAGTGGTTCAACCTCGGCGCGGAAGGGGCGCTCGGGAACGTCGTCGTGTACATCAAGGAGGGGGCCTCGGGGGGCAAGTACGAGACGCCCACGGAGCCGGTCGTCCTCGACCAGGTCAAGTGCCAGTACATCCCCCACGTGGCCGTGATCCAGATCGGCCAGCCGCTCCTCATCAAGAGCAGCGACAACACGCTCCACAACGTGCACATGACGGGCCCGGCCGTCCCCGGCGGCGAGATCAACCAGTCGATGTCGCGTCCCGCCCAGCTCGACCCGGTCATCTTCCGGAAACAGGAGGTGGCGCAGCGCGTCTACTGCGACGTGCACAGCTGGATGGAGGCGTGGTTCGCCGTGCTTCCGCACCCCTTCCACGACGTGACGGCGGAGGACGGGAGCTTCACGATCGAGAACGTGCCCCCCGGCAAGTACCTCCTCGCCGCGTGGCAGGAGAAGCTCGGGGAGAGGCCGCAGGACTTCAAGGAGGTCACGGTGCCGGCGGGCGGGACCGTGACGGTCGATTTCGTCCTCACACGCTGAACATGAGCGACCCCCACGCACACGATCCCGGCCACGGCGGCGCCCACGGGCACGACGCCGGCCACGGCGGCGCCCACGG
>JAKLKT010000737.1 GCA_023150495.1 Planctomycetota bacterium | reverse complement strand
ATCGCGCCTCGCGAGCGCGCTCCCGGCGCTCGACACGACGGGATCCGCCCGCGTCGTCTCGGCCGCGGGCCGCGGCTCCTCCGGCGCGGGCGGCGCCGGCGTCGCACATGCCGCGAGAGGGAGGAGCCAGAGACCCCGGCGCATCGCCAGAGAGCGTACACCGGTTCGCGAGGGCGCGCCTGCTGCCCCCGGAGCCCCCTCTCTTCCGCGGCCCGGGACGCGTGCTAGACTCCGCCAGCCTTGCTTGGGCAGATACTTCCCGAAGAGGCGGTCGCCGCCCTCGAGCGCGAACGCGCGCTCCTCGAGAAGGTGCTCACCTTCGCCCGGGGCCTCGACGAGGCCGAGGCGCAGCGCGTCCGCGAGCTGATCGCGCACCTCGAGGACATGTTCCTGCTCGTGGTCGTCGGCGAGGTGAAGGCGGGCAAGTCGGCATTCATCAACGCGCTGCTCGGCGTCGATGCGTGTCCCGAGGGCCCGCTTCCGCTGACCGACCGGGTCCACGTGCTCGCCTACGGCGACGCCGGGACCGAGCAGGCGACGGAGGCGCACGTGGTCCGCCGCACGCTGCCGATCGAGCACCTGCGCCGGATGAACGTCGTCGACACGCCCGGCACGAACTCGCCGCTCAGGCGCCACCAGCAGATCACCGAGGCCTTCCTCCCGCGCGCCGACATCGTCTTCTTCGTCACGTCGATCGACTGCCCGTTCACGCAGACCGACGTCCGCCTCCTCGGGAAGATCCGCGAGCGGTGGAAGAAGGAGATCGCGTGCGTCCTCGCGAAGGTGGACATGCGCTCCGAGGGGGACCGCGACGCCGTGATCGAATACCTGAAGACGAGCTTCCGCGAGATGCTCGGCTTCACGCCGCCGGTCTTCCCGGTCTCGTCGCACCTCGCGCGTGAGGCGCGGCGCGCGGGCGACGCGGGGAAGCTCGAGGCGAGCGGGATCCCCGCCATCGAGCGCTACATCGTCGAGAACCTCTCCGAGGCGCGGCGCGTGCAGCTGAAGCTCAGGAGCCCGCTCGGCACCGTGCTCGACGTGCTGCACCGCGCCGAGGCGACCGGCGCCGGGCGGCTGCGCGCGCTCGAGCAGGATTTCGCCGGATGGAAGGCGGTCGAGGAGCAGGCGGGCTACGCCGCCGCGTCCCTGAAGGAGCGCGCCGAGCGGCAGATCTCGCCCCTGGCCGCCGCGTTCGAGAGCCTCGAGGCGCGCGGGCGCGCCTTCCTGCGCGACCGGATCCGCCTGCGCCACATGCGCCTCCTCGGCGATGCCCCGAGGTTCCGCGCCGAGTTCGAGCGCGACGTCGTGCGCGGCGTCGGGGAGGAGATCGAGGTCAAGGTGGAGGCCGTCGCGGGCTGGCTCGCGGACGAGACGCGCGCGCTCTGGCAGCGCTCGCTCGAGCACTTCCACAGGACCGTCGCGCTCGCGAGGTACCGCGAGGAGATCCCGGCGGGGGGGGGCCTCGCGTTCCGCGAGACGCAGCAGGCGACGCTCGACCGGATCGTCGCGAACGCGCGGCGCGACCTCGCGGGGTGGAGCGCGGAGAGCGAGTGCCGGCGCGTGCGCGACCTCGCCTCGAAGAGCCTC
>JAKLKT010000736.1 GCA_023150495.1 Planctomycetota bacterium | reverse complement strand
CCGCGTCGATCACCATCACCGCCGCATCGACGGCCGTGAGGACTCGGTAGGTGTCCTCGGAGAAGTCGCGGTGTCCCGGCGTGTCGAGGAGGTTCAGGCGGTGGCCGCGGTACTCGAACGGGAGTACCGTCGAGCTGACCGAGATCCCGCGCTGCCGCTCGATCTCGAGCCAGTCGGACGCGGTGCCGCGCTGGCTCCTGCGCGCAGTGACCGCGCCCGCCTCCTCGATCGCGCCGCCGTAGAGCAAGAGCTTCTCCGTAAGCGTGGTCTTGCCCGCATCGGGGTGCGAGATGATCGCGAAGGTCCGTCTTCTCCTGATCTCGTGGTCCAGTGTCGTGGTCGGGACCATCCGGGGCGGGCGCTACCCTTCTCCTGCCGCGGGCGGCGGCACCTCCAGCGGCCCGGGTTCCGGAGCCTCCCACGGCTGCGCGACCGGCTGCGGCCGGCCCGACGGGTCCCGTCCCGTGAAGATACGGTAGAGCGCCGGCAACACGACGAGCGTGAGCAGCGTGCTCGTGACGAGGCCGCCGATGACGACCGTGGCGAGCGGCCTCTGCACTTCGGCGCCCGTTCCTCGCGCGATTGCCATCGGCACGAAGCCGAGCGACGCGACGAGCGCGGTCATGAGGACTGGCCGCAGCCGCACCATGCACCCGCTCGTGATCGCGGCGTCCCGGTCGAGCCCCTCGCGCCGTAGCTGGTTGATGAACGTGACCATCACGAGCCCGTTGAGGACCGCCACCCCCGACAGGGCGATGAAGCCGACCGCGGCGGAGATCGAGAAGGGCATGCCGCGGATCCAGAGGGCCACGATGCCGCCGGTGAGGCCGAGCGGCACCGCGCTGAAGACGAGGAGGGCGTACTTCACCGCCCCGAAGGTCGAGAAGAGCAGCAGGAAGATCAGCAGGAAGCAGAGGGGGACGACGAACGTGAGCCGCTCCTTCGCGGCCACGAGGTTCTCGTACTGCCCGCCCCACGTGATCCACGAGCCGGGAGGCAGGGGCACGGCGGCGACCCTTGCCTGGGCCTCGCGCACGAAGGAACCCAAGTCACGACCTCGGACGTTCGCCTGCACGACGATACGTCGCTTGCCGTTCTCGCGGCTGATCTGGTTCGTGCCTTCCGCGACCTCGACGCGCGCGACGTGCCCCAGCGGCATGAAACCCATCTCGGTGGCGGGTGCGAGGCTCTCGAGGCTCCCTCCCGAGGCCCCGGCCGGCGACATCTCCTCGCCGCCGCCTGGCAACGGGATGGGGAGGTTCTCCAACGCGTCGGTCCGGGCGCGCAGAGCATCAGGGAGCCGCACGACGAGGTCGAAGCGGCGGTCGCCCTCGAAGACCTGGCCGGCCTCGGCGCCTCCGAAGGCGGCGGCGACGACGGCTTGAACGTCCGTCACGTTGAGGCCGCAGCGAGCGATCGCCGCCCGGTCGACGTCGACCGTCATGACCGGCAGTCCCTGGGTCTGTTCGATCTTCGCGTCCGCCGCGCCCGGAACGGAGCGAAGCACGGCGAGGATCTTCTCGGCGGTGTCGCGCATCTTGTCGAAGTCGTCGCCGTAGACCTTCAAGGCCACGTCGCCGCGGACGCCC
>JAKLKT010000735.1 GCA_023150495.1 Planctomycetota bacterium | reverse complement strand
GCCGCGCAGCTGCTCCGGCGCCACGTAGGCGAGCGTGCCCGCCCCGCCTTCGCCCGCGCTGCCCGGGCGCGGCGCGTCCCCAGCCCCCCGGGCCGCCCCCCTTCCCCACCCGCGCGAGGCCGAAGTCCGAGATCTTCAGGTGGTCCTCGGGCGTGACGAGGAGGTTCGCCGGCTTCACGTCGCGATGGACGAGGCCGATGCCCCCCGCGAGCGGCTTCCTGTGCGCGTAGGCGAGGCCCGCGGCGCACTGCATCGCGAGGTCGAGCGCGCGCCGCACGCCGACCGGCCCCCGCGCGAGGATCGAGGCGAGGCTCTCCCCTCGCACGTACTCGAGGACGAGGTAGGGCTCCGGCGCCTCGATGAGCCAGAGCGCCTGGACGACGTGCGGGTGCTCGCCGAGGCCGATCCACGTGCGCGCCTCCTCGCGGAAGCGGTCGAGGACCGCCGCGCCCGCCGGCCGCTTCGGCGTCTTCAGCGCGTAGCGCCGCCCCGTGTGGGCGTCGGTGACGGCGTAGACCACACCCATCCCGCCCGCGAAGACGTCGTCCACGCGGAAGCGGTCGAAGAGCCTCTCCCCACGGGAGAAGACGTTTTCTCCGGCAGCGATCCGGCGGAGGATACAACCCACCCGTGACTCCCCCCAAGAACCGGGTGGTCCTCGGCCTCAACGCCTTCAGCCACGACGCGGCCGCGGCGCTGCTCGTCGACGGCCGGCTGGTCTTCGCGGCGGAGGAGGAGCGGTACGACCGGGTGAAGCACAGCGCGGCCTTCCCGCGGCTGGCGATCGCGGCCGCGCTCCGCCACGCGGGCCTCTCCCCCTCGGACGTGGACCGGGTCGCCTTCTGCTGGCGGCGGGACATGGCCCGGGTCCGGAAGGCCCTCTACGTGCTCCGCCGGCTGCCGCGTTCGCTCCCCTTCCTCCGGGAGCGGCCGGAGGGGCTGCCGCCGCGGATCGCCTACCTCCGGAGCGTCCGGGGCCTCCGGCGCGATCTCGCGGCGATCGGGGTGACGGCGCCCGTGGGATACGTGGAGCACCATCTCGCGCACGCCGAGCAGGCATCCCGGTTCGGGCCCTCGGACGAGGCCGCGCTCGTGACCGCGGACGGCATGGGCGAGTGGACGGCGACCGCGACATGGCGGGCCTCCGCGGGGGGCCTCGCGCGCGTGGCGGAGCGGTGCTACCCGCAGAGCCTCGGGAAGGTGTACGCCGCGGTGACGCAGCACCTCGGGTTCCTGCCGGACGCGGACGAGGGGAAGACGATGGGGCTCGCGCCGTACGGCCGCCCGCGCCTCGTCCCGGAGTTCCGTACACTTGTACGGGTCGATCCGGAGCGGCTCTACTCGATCGACCTCTCGGCCTTCGCCTACCCGCTCGGCCGCACGGACATGGGAGGCGCGCCGTTCGCGCGGCGCTTCGGCCCGGCCCGGCGGAAGGACGCGCCGATCGGGCCCGCGCACGAGGATCTCGCGTTCGCCGCGCAGGCCGTCCTCGAGGAGGTGCTGCTCGAGGTCGCGAGGGGGCTCCGGGGGCCGCGCCACCTCGGGCTCGCGGGCGGGCTCTTCCTCAACTGCGCCGTCAACGGGAGGATC
>JAKLKT010000734.1 GCA_023150495.1 Planctomycetota bacterium | reverse complement strand
CGGTGGCTTCCGGCGTGCCGACCTCGGTCGCCGAAGCCACAGGGGCAGACGATGCGAATCCGCTCTTCGGGGAGTTCGACGTATCGCCCGCCGGGGACCGGCTGGTGTACCTCGACAAGGCAAACACCAACACCGCCAACATGTATGTCGAGACCATCGGTACGGGGACACGCACGTTGCTCGCATCCGCGCCCGTCTTCGATCCAAGTTGGTCGCCGGGCGGCACTCACATCGCCTACACCGTGGACAACGGCACCGGCCTCGTGACGCTGAAGCCCGACGGGTCCGACTCGCGCCTCTTCCAGCCCAGCTCGGGTAAGCGTTACCAGTACCCGCGTTGGTCGCCGGACAGCGCGCACCTGGCCTTCCTGCAGCGCAGCGGGCGCCTCCTTGCGACCTACCGGACGGGCAGGATCGAGGTGGCGACTGGCGTCGTCACGATCCTCGACGCCGACCTCACGCCCACGGGCTGGCGCAATCCGTGAGACCCCAGAGGAGGTGGGGCCGGGGGCGCCCACCTCCTCAGCCGTACGGTCCGCGGCCCGTCCGCATCTACCACATTGGCGCCCGGCGGGAAAACGTGCTTCCCCCCGCCGGGCCCGGATCCGCACAATGGTCAGTATGGAGTCGCCCCGGGGCCTGCCCGCCCTGATCGACGCGGCCCGGAAGGGCGACGCGGCCGCGCTCGGGAGCATCCTCGGCGCGTACCGCAGCTACCTGCGGCTCATCGCGCGCGCGTCCTTCGACGCGCGGCTAAGGCCCAAGTGCGACCCGTCGGACGTCGTGCAGGAGACGCTACTCTCCGCGCACCAGAGCTTCCGGCAGTTCCGCGGCAACGACGAGCCGGAGCTGCTCGCGTGGCTCAGGAAGATCCTCGCGAACCACATCGGCGAGCTCGACCGGAGGTACCGCCAGACCGGCCGCCGCGACGTCGGGCGCGAGCGACCGCTCGGCGCCGCGGTCGAGCACTCCTCCACCGTGCTCCAGGCGATGCTTGCCGCCGAGGCCTCGAGCCCGAGCCAGCACGCCGAGCGGCGCGAGCAGGCGGTCCGGCTCGCGGACGCGATCGAGGGTCTGCCGCCGGACGACCGCGACGTGATCCTCCTCCGGAGCTTCCACCAGTGGAGCTGGGAGGAGATCGGGAACGAGATGGAACGCACGCCCGACGCCGCGCGCCTCCTCTGGACGCGCGCGCTCGAGCGGCTCGGCAAGCGGCTTCGGGAGGGAACATGAGCGACAGCGACACCCGCGTGGCGGACCTCGTCGAGAACTTCCTCGACCTGAAGCGGACGGGCCGGGCGCCCGACGTCGAGTCGTTCGCGCGCAGGCACCCCGACGTCGCGCCGCGGCTGCGCGAGGCGCTGCAGGGGCTCGCGGCCGTCGAGGAGGCGGCGCTGCGCGTCCGCGAGGAGCCGGGCGCGACGATCGGCGACTACAGGATCGCGCGCGAGATCGGCCGCGGCGGGATGGGCGTCGTGTACGAGGCGGAGGACACGAAGCTCAAGCGCCGCGTCGCGCTCAAGGTGCTCCCCGCGGCCGCGCTGCTCGACCCGCGGCACCTCCAGCGCTTCCGGCACGAGGCGCAGGCCGCGGC
>JAKLKT010000733.1 GCA_023150495.1 Planctomycetota bacterium | reverse complement strand
CGAAGTTGTCGGACCCGTGGTCGGCCATGTGGTCGACGCTGAAATCCTGGTCCGACGCCTTGAGCGCCTCCTCCTCCATGCCCTGGACCGTGCCGAGGATGCGGCGGCGCCTCGCGAGGAGGAGGTGCCGGAAGTGTTCGAGGTCGGCCTTGCCGAAGGCGGGCTTCTTGGCGTCGCCTTTCTTCTTCCCGTCCTTGGAGGCGTCCTTCTGGGCGTCCTTCTTGGCCATTCTGGGGTTCCTTCCGGCGATGCTGGAGAAGCCCGGAAGCTTAGCCCCGATTGCAGGACCGTCAAGCCGCGGGCGCCTGTCCCGGCAAAACCGCCGGGCGCCTGACGAGGGGGGCTCCGGGGGCCGAACAAATAGGGACGTGGACACGGAACGGCGCGAGTTCCTCCGGTGGGTCGAGGCCGAGGCGTGCCTCTCGGCCAACACCGTCGCCGCGTACCGGCGGGACCTCGAGGACTACGCGCGGTTCCTCGCGCGCCGGCGCCGGGGCGCCCGCGGCGTCCGCGCGCACGACGTGATCGAGTACCTCGCCCATCTGCGTGCCGAGGGCCGAGCGGAGGCGACGATCTCGCGCCGCTTCGCGTGCCTCCGGGGTTTCCACCGGTTCCTCGCCGCCGAGGGGCTCGCGAAGAACGACCCGACCGCGACGCTCGACGCCCCGCGCAAGTGGCGCACGCTGCCGAAGGTGCCGACCCGGGACGAGGTCGAGCGCCTCCTCGCGTGCGTGCCTTCGGGCTCGCGGCGCGGCCGGCGCGACCGGGCCCTCTTCGAGGCGCTCTATGCGACCGGCGCGCGCGTCGGCGAGATCCTCGGGGCCCTTGTGCGCGACTACCACGAGGAGCTCGCGATCCTGAAGCTCCTCGGCAAGGGGAGCAAGGAGCGGCTCGTGCCCGTGGGCCGCCCGGCGCGGGACGCGATCGCGGCGCACCTCGCCGACCGGCCCGGCTTCGCGCAGGACGAGCCCCTCGTCGCGAGCCTCCGGGGGAGGAAGCTGACGCGCGACCGGGTGCTCCGGATGCTCCGGGACTACGCCGCGGCGGCCGGGCTTCGACAGGCACCCTCCCCGCACTCCTTCCGCCACGCGTTCGCGACGCACCTGCTCGAGGGTCGGGCGGACGTACGCGCGGTGCAGGAGCTCCTCGGCCACGCGAGCGTCTCGACGACCCAGCTCTACACGCACGTGGAGCAGGAGCGGCTGAAGGGCGTCCACGCGAAGTACCACCCCCGCGCGTAGACCTACGCCGCGCGCGTGAGGACGAGCGGCGGGCCGTCGCGCACGACGACCGTGTGCTCGTGGTGGACGGCGAGCGCGCCGCTGCTCGTGCGGAGCGTCCAGCCGTCGCCCGCCTCGACGGCGCGCGCCGGACCCGCGGAGAGAAGCGGCTCCACCGCGAGGACGAGCCCCTCCCCGGGCGCCTTCGTGGCCGCGGGGTCGTCGAAGTTCGGGACGGCGGGCGCCTCGTGGATGCGCGGGCCGAGGCCGTGGCCCTGGAGCTCGCGGAGGACGTGGAATCCCGATGCCCGCGCCTCGCGCTCGACCGCCCGGCCGACCGAGCGCAGGGGAGCGGCGGGCCGGAGCTCGTCGAG
>JAKLKT010000027.1:1070-14194 GCA_023150495.1 Planctomycetota bacterium | reverse complement strand
CAGCGGACGCTGGAGCGCGAGCTCGAATGGATCAACATGTCGCCGCGCGCGCGGCAGGCGAAGTCGAAGGCGCGCGTCACCGCGTACGAGAACCTGCTGCGGGAGAGCGAGCGGGAGAACGAGGGCGGCGTCGAGATCATGATCCCGCTGCCGCAGCGGCTCGGGGACAAGGTCGTCGTCGCGGAGGGGATCCGGAAGGGGTACGGCGACAAGCTGCTGTTCGAGAACCTGAGCTTCTCGCTCCCGCCGGGCGGGATCGTGGGGGTCATCGGGCCCAACGGCGCCGGGAAGACGACGCTCTTCCGGCTGATCACCGGGCAGGAGAAGCCCGACGCGGGCAAGCTGACGGTCGGGGATACCGTGCAGCTCGCCTACGTGGACCAGTCGCGGGACGCCCTGAACCCGGCGAAGACGGTCTTCGAGGAGATCACGGGCGGCGAGACCGAGCTGCGCTTCGGCAAGAAGACCGTGAACCCGCGCGCCTACTGCGCGGGCTTCAACTTCCGGGGCGCGGACCAGCAGAAGAAGGTGGGGGAGCTCAGCGGCGGCGAGCGCAACCGCGTGCACCTCGCGAAGCTCCTGCGCACGGGCGGCAACCTGCTCCTGCTCGACGAGCCGACGAACGACCTCGACGTGGACACGCTGCGCGCGCTCGAGGAGGCGCTCCTGCGCTTCGCGGGCTGCGCGGTCGTCATCAGCCACGACCGCTGGTTCCTCGACCGGATCGCGACGCACATCCTCGCGTTCGAGGGCGATTCCGAGGTCTTCTTCTTCGAGGGCAACTTCCAGGACTACGACGCGGACTGGCACCGCCGGAAGGGCACCGATGCGCGTCCGACCCGCATCAAGTACAGGAAGCTCGTGAAGTAGCCGGAGGCCGATGCGGACCCGCGGTCCGCACGCCTGCGTCGCAAGTTGCTGTCCCGAAGCGGTTTACGGCAGGAGCACCCGGTACCGAGTACGGGAACGCGGCTACTCGATCTCGTGGGCGGAGAGGAACATCCCCTTCGAGAGGGACGTGAAGAACTCCTGGTACGCGGCGGGGTCGGTGACCGTCCTCGTCCCGGAGAGCGCGCTCGCGCGCACCGACATCTGCTTCTCGCCGTGCCGCTTCACCGCGACCTGCACGCGCGTGACCCCGCCCGAGAACTTCGTCGCGCTGATGATGCCGAGCGGCGCGTTCGCGTCGTCGATCACGAACCCGAGGTCCTGGAGCGTCGCGATCACCTGGCGGAGCGTCTTCTGCTCGTCCGTCGTGTCGTAGAGGCGCGTCTGCATCGTGCGGAGCGCCGCCTGCTCCTCGGGGGCCTTCAGGAGCTCCTTGTGCGAGTAGTTGCACCCGGCGACGAGGAGCAGGGGGAGGAGGAATCTCTTCATGCGTCGTGCGCCTCCAGGAGGAGCGCCTTCGAGAGCCTCTCGAAGAACTCCTGATAGTACTCGGGCCGGTCGAGCTGCTCGCGCTTCGTGACCTGGCCGGACGTGTCCCACACGATCCGCTGGAACGTGACGCGCACGACGACGGACTTCTGCCCGGACGGGTGCGTGACGACCGACGCACGCAACCTCTGGTGGTCGTCGTAGGGCACGTAGGTGCCGGCCAGCGCGCCGATGACCAGGGCGGCGATGACCTGCCCGGTCTCGACCGCCGTCCGCTCCTTCGACGCCACGAGCACGCCGAGCGACTCCTCGGACTTGTTCGAGATGAACCCGAGGTCCATGAGGAGCGCGGCGCTCGCCCGGAGCACGAGAGCCTCGTCGCGCGTGTCGTAGCGCCGCGACTGCCGCACCCGCTTCGCCGCGGCGTCCGGCGGCACCGCGAAGACGGCGTCGGGCGGCACCGCCGTGACGGTGCAGCCCGCGAGCAGGAGCGCCATCGCGGCGGCGCGCATGGCTACATCGTGACGACGTGGTAGCCGAACCTCGTGACCTTCTTCTCCTTGTCGAAGTGGATGATCACGGTGAACGACCGGGTGCTGCCCTTCGCCTGCTCCTTGGTGCCCCACAGGAAGACGACCCAGTAGCCGCTGTCCCTGCTCTCGACGTTTCTCGCGTAGCGCTCGTAGACCCAGACCTCGTTGCCGTTCTCGTCGCCGGTGACGATGTTCGGGCTGCCGAGGGCCGCGGCCACCTCGGCGCCGCTCATCCCCGTGCGGATCTCGCGCTGGACGACGCCCGCCGTGAGCTGCTTCCCGTCCTCCTCGGGCGGCGGCTTCGACTGGCAGCCGAGCGCGAGGGAAAGCGCAAGGGAGAGAACCGCTGCTGCCGTTCTCATAGGTGAGACCTCCACTCCCATACTAACTGCGATGTCGCGGCCCCCCACGACGGGAGGTGAGGGGGCGGGGGGGGAGAGGAGGGTCACCGCATGTGGCAGAGGTAGCAGCTCACGGGAGCCGGCGTCCTGGAGGGGGCGCGGGGGTTCATGCGCTCGATCGCGAGCGCGCGGAACGGCCACTTCCCGTCCGCGTCGGCCTCGAGGCTCCGCTCGTAGGCGTCGAGCGCCTTCCTCGTCTCGCCGCGCTCGCGGAACCCCTCGCCCGCCCAGAAGAGGAACCCCGCGCGCGTGAACGGCGCCTTCGGGCTGTCCTTGTACGGCTCGCCCCTGGGCTCGCCCGGCACGAAGCGCGTGCGGTCCATCCTCTCCTTGAGGCGCACCTCGAGCGTCGCGTACACGTCCTCCTCCGCCTGGTCGAGCTTTCTCCCGGTGCGGCGGTACGCGAACGCGCGGCCGAAGAGGTTCTGCTCGGGGTTCAGCTCCACGCCCCTCGCCATCACCGCCTCGCCCTCGTCGCGCATCGCGTCGAGGCCCGCGGAGACGCCGGTGACGAAGAGCAGCGGGCCGAGCCAGCCGTGGATACGGTTGTCGGCGGGATCGAGCTCCATCGCCTTCCGGAAGAGCGCGATCCCCTCGGCCGCGACGTCGCCGCTCGTGTTCGTCTCGAGCCACCAGAGGCGGAGGAGCCCGCGGAGCAGCGGGTACTCCGCGTCCTTCGGGTTGCTCTCCTGCCCGGCGGCGAGCGCGCGGTCGAGCTTCCCGTAGTCGAGCTCGCCGCGCTCGAGCGCCGCGCGGAAGTCCTCCTTCGCCGTGCGCCAGTCCGCGGGCGGCGCCGCCTCCGCGATCTTCTTCATGCGCGGATCGTCGGGGAACGAGCGGAGCCCGATCGCGAGGATCCGCGCCGCGTCGTCCGGCCGCCGCTTCGCGAGCAGGAGGAACGCCTCCGGGTAGGGGACGCTCCCGGGCTCCTTCTCCGCCTGCGCCACGAGATGCTCGAGCGCCTTCAGGCCCTCTTCCTCCCGCCCGAAGAAGGCGGGCAGCGCGAGGCAGGTGCGCGCGAGGATGTAGCGCGCCTCGACGCGGGAGGGCTCCTCCTCGATCGCCTTCTCGAGCAGCCCGATCGCCTCGACCGAGAGCGCGCCCTTCTCCATCATCGCGGCGCGCGGCACGCGGCACATGACGAGCAGCTCGGCGAGCCGCTGCCGCGTCTCGGCGGAGGGCTTCGCCGCGAGGTCCTTCCGGAGCGCGTCCTCGACCTCCGCGATCCGCTTCGCGGCCGCCGCCTCGTCCGTGATCCCGCGGATCTCCGCGAGGGTCTTCCTCCAATCGTCGCGCGCCTCGTCGGCGAGGCCGAGCGGGATGCACGCGAGCACAGCGATCGCGATCCGTCTCATCGTCTTCTCCTCGCGGCGCGCGGCCTGACGCGCCGCATCGACTCGTCGCACCATTGGAGCCGCGCGCGATGGGCGAGGATGCCGAGCCGCAGCGTCAGGTGCGTGTGGAAACCGTGGTCGTCCTCCGTGTCGATCGAGGGCTCGATCTCCTCGAGCGTCCGGAGCCGCTCCGCGAGCCGGCGCCTCAGATCCTTCAGGAACGCGAGCGTCCGCCCGCCGCCCGCCTCGCCCATGAAGAACAGCTGGGCGAGGTAGGCGAACCGCTCCGGCGGGAGCGCCGGCGCCTCGGCGAGCCAGGCGAGGAGCGCCTCCTTCCCGGAGGCCGTCCGCCGGTACACGCGACGCTCGGGGCCTCGCGACGACGGCTCGACGCGGCTCGTCACGTGGCCCTCCTTCTCGAGCCGCCCGAGCGTCCGGTAGATCTGGCTCAGGTCCGCCGCCCAGAGGTGGCGCGCGCCGCGCCGGAACTCCGACGCGACGTCGTAGCCGCTCCTGGGCTCGCGGAGAAGGCCGAGGAGGATCCCGTCGAGCACCGCGTCAGTATATGAGTATGCATATAGCGGTCAAGCCCGCGCGGGGAGGCGGGGGGCCCGGGGGGGCTTGCGGCAGGTGCGCTAATGGCAGCATGCGAGGAGAGGCCACGCCGGCGCTCCGCGACGGCTGGGCACGGGAGGCCGCGGACGTGCTCGCGGAGCTCCGCACGGACCGTCACGGCCTCCCCCCCGAGGAGGCCGCGGAGCGGCTCCGCCGGTACGGTCCGAACGCGCTCGCCGAGGCGAGGCCGAAGAGCGCATGGACGATCCTCCTCGACCAGTTGAGAAGCGTCATCATGGCGCTCCTCGCCGCGGCGGCCGCGGTCTCGTTCGTGTTCGGCGAGACTGTCGACGCGGCCGCGATCATCGCCGTCCTCGCGATCAACGTGGCGATCGGCTTCTTCTCGGAGCTCCGCGCGACGCGCTCGATGGAGGCGCTCCGGAGGCTCGGGAGCGTGAAGGCGCGCGTGCGCCGCGGGGGCACCCTGCGCGAGGTGCACGCGCGGGATCTCGTGCCGGGCGACATCGTGGTCCTCGAGGGCGGCGACGCCGTGAGCGCCGACCTCCGGATCCTCGAGGCCTCGCGCCTCCAGGCGGACGAGTCCACGCTGACCGGCGAGTCGGCGCCGGTCGACAAGGGGACCGCGGCTCTACCCCCCGATGCCCCCCTCGTCGATCGCACGAACATGCTCTTCCGCGGCACGTCCGTCGTGCGCGGCTCCGGCGAGGGCGTCGCCGTCGCGACGGGCATGGCGACCGAGCTCGGCCGGATCGCGCGGATGGTCGAGGAGGCGGAGGAGGAGACGACGCCGCTCGAGAAGCGGCTCGAGGCGCTCGGGAGGAAGCTCGTCTACGCGATGCTCGTCATCGCCGTCGTGACGACTACGGTCGGGATCCTCGCCGGGCGCGAGGCTTTCCTGATGGTCGAGATGGGGATCGCGCTCGCGGTCGCGGCGATCCCCGAGGGCCTCTCGATCGTCGCGACGATCGCGCTCGCCCGCGGGATGTGGCGCCTCGCGCGGAGGAACGCCCTCGTCAACCGCCTCTCCGCGGTGGAGACGCTCGGCGCGACGAACGTGATCCTGACCGACAAGACGGGGACGCTCACCGAGAACCGCATGACGCTCGCGCGCGTCGCCCTGCCCCTTCGCGACGTCGATCTCCCCGCGCCCCCGGAGCCCCCCCTGATCGACGCGCTGGAGATCGGCGCGCTCTGCAACAACGCCGCGCTGCCCTCGCTCGGCGATCCGCTCGAGGTCGCGCTTCTCGAGGGCGCGGCCGCGTACGGCGTGCGCAGGCTGCCGCGCGTGCGCGAGGAGGCGTTCGACGCGACGCTCCGGATCATGGCGACGGTGCACCGCGACGGCGACCGGTTCCTCTACGCGGTCAAGGGCGCGCCTGAGCCGGTGGTCCGCGCGTGCGGCTCGCCGCCGGGATGGCTCGAGCGGAACGAGAGGCTCGCGCGCGAGGGGATGCGCGTCCTCGCGGTGGCGAGGAAGTGGGGGGGCACGGGGGACCAGCCGCCGTACGAGGGGCTCGAGATGGTCGGGCTGGTCGGGCTTCTCGACCCGCCCCGCGCGGATGCGCGGGATGCCGTCGAGGCCTGCCGCCGCGCGGGGATCTCGGTCGTGATGGTGACGGGCGACCACGCGGCGACGGCCGGGACGATCGCGCGGGCGGTCGGGATCGAGGAGCGCCGCGTCGTGGTCGGGCGCGACCTCGGTGCGCTGACGCGGCGGGAGCTTCTCGACGTGAGGGTGTTCGCGCGCGTGGCGCCGGAGCAGAAGCTCGATCTCGTGCGCGCGCACCAGGAGGAGGGCGCGGTCGTCGCGATGACGGGCGACGGCGTGAACGACGCGCCCGCGCTCAAGAAGGCGGACATCGGGATCGCGATGGGGCTTAGGGGCACGGACGTCGCGCGCGAGGCGGCGGACGTGGTCCTGAAGGACGACGCGTTCTCCTCGATCGTCGCCGCGATCCGGCAGGGGCGGATCATCTTCGGCAACGTCCGGAGGTTCGTCTTCTACCTCCTGTCGTGCAACGCGAGCGAGATCCTGCTCGTCGCGGGCGCGACCGTCGCGGAGGCGTCGCTGCCGATCCTGCCGCTGCAGATCCTCTTCCTGAACCTCGTGACCGACGTGTTCCCGGCGCTCGCGCTGGCGCTCGGGGAGGGCGAGGGGGCGGTGATGGAGCGGCCGCCGCGGGATCCTCGCGAGCCGGTGCTCGCGCGGCGGCACTGGATCGGGATCGCGGCGTACGGAGGGGTGATGACGGCGTGCGCGCTCGGGGCGCACGCGTGCGCGGTGCTCGGGCTCGGGTACGCGGACGATCGCGCGATCACGGTCGCGTTCCTGACGCTCGCGTTCGCGCAGGTGGTCCACGTCTTCAACATGCGCGACCGGGGCACGCCGTTCCTCCGCAACGAGGTGACGCGGAGCCCTTGGGTGTGGGGGGCGGTCGCGCTCTGCGCGGCGCTCCTGCTCGCGGCGGTCTACGTCGACCCGGTGTCGCGCGTGCTCCGGCTGCCGCCGCCCGACGGCCGCGGCTGGCTCGTGATCCTCCTCGCCGCGGGGCTGACGTGGGTGGCCGGGCAGTCGGCCGTGACCTTCAGGCCTCGTTCAGGACGTAGCTCGTTTTCCTGAAGGGACTTGCGGCGTCCGTCTGCGGCACGCCTGCCGCGAAGCGACGCGGCGGCCTACGGCGCCGGGCACTGCCAGAGCGTCTCCAGCGGCAGCGCGTGCAGCCGCTCCCCGAAGGGCACGACCTTCCGGCCCAAATAGAGGATGACGCCGCGCGCGAACCGGTCGCCCAGGGCCTTCGCCAGCCGGTCGAGCCCGTCGTAGTCGGACATGCGCGGGGTCGCGGTAGCTTTCACCTCGATCGCGGCGCAACGGCCCCCGGGGCCCTCGAGCACGATGTCCACCTCGTCTCCGGCGTGGGTGCGGTAGTGGTAGGGGATCGCGCGGACCCTGCTCCATGTGAGCTGCTTCAGGATCTCCGCGACCACGAGGTTCTCGAGCAGGGGACCGGCCGCGGGCGCCTTGCCGCCGAGCGCCTCGGCATCGACGTTGAGGAGGCGTGCGGCGAGACCGACATCCGTGAAGTAGAGCTTCGGGCTCCTGACCAGGCGCTTCCCGAGATTCGGGCTCCACGGCCAGAGCCGGAAGATCGTGAACGTCGCCTGCAGCAGCGTGAGATAGCGCTTGAGGGTCGTCTGCGGGAGCGCGGCGGCCCGCGCCAGCTCGGAGTAGTTGAGAAGGCAGCCGATGCGGGCCGCGGCGAGCCTATCAATCACATCCATAAGATGCTGGCTGGAAGCAACTTGCGACGTAGCCTCAACGGAGCAGGATCTCGATCTCGCTCTCGCCGGGCGGGATCGTCACTTCCTTGCGTTCGCTCTCCCCGATGCCCGGCATGGAGCAACGCACCCTGTGCACACCTGGGGCGAGCCTCCGTACCGTCGCGCGGCCAAGGGTGTCGGCGCTCAGCCTGAGGACGGTGGGGACGCGGTCCGCGAGGCGCACGAACGTCGCCAGCGCCTCGCCGGGGATGGGATTGCCGCCCCGGTCCCTGAAAACCACGTGCACCGTGGCCGCCGGCTCCAACGTGAAGTCCAGGAGCCTCTCCTCGCCCTCGGCGATCGTGACCTGCTCCAGGTGCCGGTCCCCATAGCCTTCCCGCGCTGCCGACACGCGGCACTCGCCGGACTCGAGGTTCGCGAAGACGTACTGGCCGTGCTCGTCCGTGTTGGCTTCGAGCCTCTGTGCGCACACGCGCACGCCGGGAAGCGGCGCCTGCGTCTTCGCGTCGCGCACCGTGCCGTGGAGCGAACGGACCCCGTCGGGCGGCGCGACGGGCCGCCGGACGATCGCGAACTGCACCTTGTTCTCGCCCCTCACCATCTCGCCGCTCGCCATGGCGGCGTCGATACCCGGCGCCGAAAGGGTGAGCTGGTATCGCCCCGGCGGGAGACCACCTTGGAGCCTCGCGTGGCCTTCCTCGTCGAAGAACACGCCGAAGTTGCCGGATCCGTCCGGGCTCGCATAGTTGAACTGCGCCATGCCGACGTAGGGCCGGCCGCCGGCGTCGCGGGCTTCCATGTGGAGCACCGCGGCCGGCGCGAGGTCGACCGTCAGCTCCGTCGGGTTCCCCGCCGCGACCTCCACGCCGGCAAGGTATCGCCGCGCGTAATCGCTCCGGTGGAACGAGATGGCGTAGAGGCAGGGCGTGAGGTCCTCGAATCGGAAGCGCCCGCGGAGGTCGGTCGTCGTCGGCCAAAAGAATACCGGGTCCCGAATCTCGACCGTCACGCCCGCCAGCGGCCGCCCCGTCGCCGCGTCGCGGACGAGGCCGTTGATCGTCGCGCCGCCGACTTCGATAACGCCCACATCCGCCGACCCGCCCTGCCCGAGCTTCACCGAGATGTAGTCCTTGAGGCAGATGACGTCCTTCCCCCCGATCGAGATCTTCCAGGACCCGGGAGGCACCGGATCGAGGAGGAATCGGCCCTCGGCGTCCGTCCGCGCATCGAGGAACTCGAGCCGCGCCTCCTCGTCCGGCCGCCCCGTGACCCGGACATCGGCGAGCAGGCCCTTCGTCGCGTGCCGGACTACCCCCGCGATCCGTCCGCCGGTCGGCACGACGATCGTCGTTCTCGTCTCCTCGTCCTCTTCCGCGGCGAACCATGCCGACCGCGAGTACGCGCCGACGCGGGCCGTGACGTAGGCCTGGTAGGCTCTCGTCACAGGCAGCACCGCCAGCCGAGCGCTTCCGTCCTCGTCCGTGTCCGCCTGCGGACCCGGCTTCAGCTCCCCGCCGCCGATGTATGTGACCTGCAGGGTGACTCCCAGGCGCGGCCGCCGCTTCTCGTCGACGACGAGCACGACGAGGCTCGCGTCGCCGTCTGGCGGGACTGTGCTCGGGCTCGCAACCATAGGTGCAGCGTCGGCCGCACCTGTCTGGGCGTCCACCTGCGGTCCCGTCTCGCCGGCGGGCCGCGGCGCGGACGGCACCGTGGGGGACTCCGCCGCCGGTGCGTCGGAGCGTGCGCTGCGCGCGGTCGATGCGCGGGAGAGCAGGACCGCGATGATCGCGATGGCCACGAGGAGAAGGGCGCAGGCGAGCCTTCTCATGGCCTACTCCAGCCGGACGCGCACGACGTTCTCTCCGAGCGCGATCACTGCCTCGACCTTCCCCTCCCCGACCCCTTCCTTCACGATCCGCAGGTCGTACGTGCCCGGGACGATCTGCTTGTAGACGGCATGTCCCTCCGCGTCGGCGTCGACGCCCGTGCCCACGTTCGTGAGCCCCTCCTCGCGGCCTTGGATGCCAACGTGGAGGGAGCCCGCCACGGGACGTCCCGAGCCATCCGTGACATGGATGTGCAGCGTCGCGGCAGGACTGAGATCGACGTCAAGCGTGCGCGGGTCGTTCCCGACCTCGACATCCCGGATGAACCGGACGCCGTAGCCGTCCCTCTCCACGATGACCGTCCACTTGCCGGGAGGGACATCGCACAGCCGGTACGCGCCGTCCCCGGCGCTCCGCGCCTCCTTGAAGACCGGCATCCGTTGCACCGAGACACGCACGCCGGCGATCGGGCGTCCGGTCTCCGCGTCGCGGACGGCGCCCTGAAGCGAGACCTTGTCGGGCGGGGCTGCGCGGTCGGGATCGAGGCGGAACGTGACGCGGTTCTCGCCCGCCTTCACGTCCACGCGCTGCGTCGTCCGCACGTACCCCTTCGTCCCGACGGCGATGTCGTAGAGGCCGGGCACGATCCGCGGGTAGCAGGCGACTCCCCGGGGATCGGTGTCGACGGAGGTTCCGAGGCTCCCGGCGTCGGACACGCGCTGCTGCCGATGGTCGATGATCGCCGACAGCCCCAGTTGGACGCGGCCGGAGATCGGCCGCCCGTCGCGGTCGAGGATCTCGAGGACGAGCACCGCCGCCTGTCGGAGGGTGAAGTCGGTCGTGAGCGTGCCGCCCTCGGGGACCAGTCCCGTCTCCCCGAACTCCGTGCCGTACCCGTCCCTCGTCAGGACCACCTTGTAGTTGCCCGTTTGGAGGTCGGGAAGCGCGTACACGCCGTCGCGATCCGTCGTGACCTCGCCCCACCACCCGCTCTGGAACCTGATCCTCACGCCCGGGATGGGCGCGCCGGTGTCGGCGTCGCGCACGGTGCCGCGAAGCGTGATCCGGCCGAGCAGGATGTCCCGCGTCACGGTGCCGGCGGCGGGGATCTCGATCGTCGCGAGGGCGCGCGTCTCGAACCCGACGGGCTTGCCTTGGAGGTGCACGGGGTAGGTGCCGGGCAGCACGCCTTCCAGCCGGTAGCGTCCCTGCGCGTCGGTTGTCGCGCTGAAGTAGTCGGAAAAGCCGTCCACTTCGCGGTTGATCCTCAGGAAGAGGCCCCCGAGTGGCCCGCGTTCGACGTGGCGAACCTGGCCCTCTACCGTCGCGCCCCCGGCGAGCGTGATCGCGACCTCCGTGAACCTGCCCGCCTCCACCTCGACGGTCGCGATGCGATGCTGGCTCAGGCTCTTGGCCGAGACCTGCCACTTCCCCGGCTCCAGAGAGCGAAGCTCCAGCCTGCCGCCGGCGTCGGACTCGTAGTTCGTGGTCTTGAGGTCGTACCCCTTGATGATCCCCGCGGTGACCTTGGCCGCCCCGAGCGGGCTCCCTCCGCCGTCGGTCACGATCACGCGGAGGGCGCCGAGGTCCGCCTCGCCGCAGGGCTCCGCGAGGCGGTAGGGCTTGGGCGCGGGCTTCGGGCTCGGCTCCCGGCCAATCTTGAACTCGGCGTTGACCGTCGTCACCGAGCGCTCCGCCTGAGCGGGGCCGGTGCCGCGGTCCGGGAGGGAGCCGGGCGACGTCCCCACAACCGCGTCTCCGCCGGCGGTCCCGAGCGCGGAGCCCTCGCGCTCCTCCGGCGGCGCGACATCGCGTGCCGTGACCGCGCGCGGCGGCGGAGGAACGTCCCGAGTCCTCGCCACCTGCCACGCGACCGTGCCCGTGCCAAGGGCGCAGACGACGAGCGCCGCGCCCACGATCTTCGCCTTCATGCTCATGACCGTCCCCTCCGCGAGGAGGACCTTCGCGCCGCCGCTGGTCGCGGTTGCCGTCGCGGTCGCGCCGGAGGCCGCGACCATCGCGGCGGCCTCGCGCGCGCCGAGGAGCGGCAGCAATGCGAGGCTCCACGCGGAGCGGTCACCGCCGTGGCGCGCGTCGAACCACGCGCGCAGCCGCTCGAGGCCACGGCGCACCCGCGAACGCACCGTGTCCACCGGCACGCCGAGCTGCCGCGCGATCTCGCGCGGCGGAAGGTCCTCGTAGAACCTGAGGAGGATCGCCGATCGGAAGGGCTCCTCGAGGGCGAGCACGGCCTCGACCACGAGCCGGTGCCGCTCGAGCCTCGCCGCCGCGTCGCCCGCCGAGGGCTCCTGCTCTGGCCGCGCCGCCTCGCGCTCGCGATGCCCGCGACGGCGCTCCCCCCGCAGCACGCTCAGCGCGAGGTTCCTGCCCACGCGCCCGAGCCACGCCCGCAACATCGCGTGCCGCGGCGGCCTCTCGAGCGCGCGCAGGCACGTCTCCTGCACGACGTCGTCGACCGCGTGCTCGTCGGCGAGGAGCCCCCGCACGATGCCGCGCACGAAGTTCCTGTGCTCGAGGAGCGAGCGCGGGTCGATAGCCGTCTTCGGTTCCACGGCGCCTCCATCATCACAGACGCCGCGGGCCGCCGGATCGATCCCGGCGCAACGGTTCCGTTGCGATGCCTACCGCGCGAGCGCGTCCACCGCCCGCGCGAGGAGCGCGCGCAGCTCCTCTTCGAGCGCCGCCTCGCCGCCGCGCGTCGTGTCCGCCTGCACGTAGACGAGCGTCATCGGCTCCCGCCGGCCCACGAAGAGATCCGGCAGGATCGAGAGGTGGAACCGGATCGGCTCCGCCACGAGCCGGTCGCCGTAGAGCAGCGCGTACGCGGCCATCCGCACCTCGCGGCCCTGCGCGAACTCGATCACGCGCGCGCCCGGCACGTCGCGCACCGCCGTCGCCGCGTGCCCGTACGTGAGCGCGAGCTCCGGGAAATGGAAGAGCTTCTTCCCGTCCCAGCTCCGCGCCGCGAAGAGCTCGATCGCGCCGTACTGCCGCGTCACGAAGTCCCTCGCCCCGAAGTGCTCCTCGGTCGTGTCCGCCCTGCGGCGCCCGGGCTCGAACGCCCCGAGCGTCATGCCCAGCTCCGCCTCGAGCGAGCCGGGCGCGAGCTCCGCCGGACGCCGGTAGACGTTCAGCACCGTCGGCACCGCCGCCGCGAGGAGCAGGGCCGCCGCCCAGAGATGGCGCGCGCGCATCACGACCCCACCTCCCGGCGCGGAAGGAGCAGCCGCTCGAACGCGAGCACGAGCCCGAGCGCGGCCGCGAACGTGAACATCCCGGACACCGGGTGAACCGCCGTGTCGAGGATCCCGCCGCCGAACGCCGCGATGAGCATCGACAGGAGCACGCACCGCGCGAGGTTCGCGGCGACGGCCGCCGGGAACACGAGCAGCACGAGCGTCGCGCCGCGCCAGAGCCGCGCGCGGCCCGTGTAGGCGAGCAGGAGCCCGACCATGAGCATCGCCATCAGCGCGGAGAACCCGCTGCACGCGTCCGCGATCTCGAGGCTCTCCGGCCCCACGCGAAGGTGGAATCCCTCGCGGTGCACGTCGTACCCGAGGAACGAGAGCGCGCCCTCGGTCGAGACCGCCGCGACCTGCCGCAGCGCGAGGTGGATCGGCCGCGCGACGAAGAGCGGGATCGGGACCGCGAAGGCCGTGAAGAGCAGCGGGAACCAGATCGCCTTCGCGCGCCTCGTGCCGAGCAGCAGGAGCGAGAGCCCCGCGATCGAGAGGAGCATCGAGACCGCGGAGAGGATCTCGAAGCCGAGCATCG
>JAKLKT010000027.1:0-1055 GCA_023150495.1 Planctomycetota bacterium | reverse complement strand
GCCGCGGGCACGAGGAACAGGAATCCCAGCGCGGAGGAGGAGGGGGGCTCCGGGGGGAGGGACCGGAGGCGTCCGCGCGCGAGCCAGAACGCGAGCGGGAAGACGGCGAAGCCGTGGACGTGCCACCAGACGCCCATCGACCAGCGCTCGACGAACCACGCGGCCGTCGGGGCGTAGACGACCGCGAAGAGCGCGCCGAGGATCCACGGGGCCTTCGACCTCCGGCGTCGCGCGGCGGGCGCGGCAGCGGCCGGGGAGGCGGGCATCGTGGTGGCGTCTGTGGCGAGCATCGCGGGGGCGGAGGGGCCCCGGCGCAACTCCCGTGCCTCCCCCCCGCGCCCCCCCTCTTCCGCCCGGCATGTCGCGGCAATTGGACGTTTTTGTTCCCCGGGGCTTTCTGCCGATGGAGGCTCCCGATGGCCCGCGTCGTGGATGTCCGAGAGGCGGGGCAGGAGATCCGGCGGAGGCTCGGAGAGGTCCTCGTCCTGCCCGAATCGGTGGTGGAGCCCGTGCTCGTCGCGCTGCTCGCGAAGGGCCACGTGCTCATCGAGGGCATCCCCGGCACGGGGAAGACGCTCCTCGCGCGCACGATCGCGAAGCTCGTCGGCCTCGAGTTCAAGCGCATCCAGTTCACGAACGACCTGATGCCTTCCGACATCCTCGGGTCGAGCGTGTGGCGCCCGGGCCGCGAGGAGTTCGACTTCCTGAAGGGCCCGCTCTTCACGAACGTCGTCCTCGCCGACGAGATCAACCGCACGAGCCCGCGCACGCTCTCGTGCCTCCTCGAGGCGATGGAGAACGGCAACGTCTCGGTCGAGGGGAAGCCCGTGACGCTCGCGGACCCGTTCTTCGTCCTCGCGACGCGGAACCCGATCGAGTTCCACGGCACCTACCCCGTGCCCGAGGCGGCGCTCGACCGCTTCCTCGTGCGCGTGACGATGACCTATCCGGCCGCGGACGGCGAGCTGCGGCTCTACCTCGGCCGCGACCCGGAGGCCGTGCTCGCGGAGATGGCGCCGGTGATCACGGCCGACGCCCTGAAGGGGCTCATGGAG
>JAKLKT010000026.1 GCA_023150495.1 Planctomycetota bacterium | reverse complement strand
ACGGCGGCGGCAGCGTGGAGCTGTCGGGCGCGGCGGAGAACGGCTCCGTGCGGCTCACGGTGCGGGATCGCGGCCCGGGAATCCCGGCGGCGGACCGCGCGCGCGTGCTCGAGCCGTTCGTGCGGCTCTCGCCGGACGGGCCCGGCGCGGGGCTCGGCCTCTCGCTCGCGGTCTCCTGCATGGAGGCGCACGGCGGCCGCGTGGAGATCGGGGGGGGCGAGGGGGGCGGCGCGGACGTCTCGCTCGTGCTCCCCGCGGAGGCGTCCTCGTGAGCCGGATCCTCGTCGTCGAGGACGATCCCGCGATGGCGAAGGGGCTCTCGCACAACCTCGCGGTCGAGGGGTACGAGGTCGTGCTTGCCGGGGACGGCGAGGAGGGTCTCTCCGCCGCGCGGGCGGGCGGGTTCGATCTCGTGCTGCTGGACCTCATGCTCCCGCGGAAGAGCGGGTTCGACGTGCTGAAGCGGCTCCGCGCGGACGGGAACGCGACGCCGGTGATCGTGCTGACCGCGCGCGGCGCCGAGGAGGACAAGGTGCGTGGGCTCCGGCTCGGCGCGGACGACTACGTGACGAAGCCGTTCGGGTTGAAGGAGCTCCTCGCGCGGGTCGAGGCGCGCCTGAGGGGCGCGAGCGCGGAGGTGCGCGTGGACCTCTCCGCGCTCACGGTCTCGCGGGGGACGCGCCGGGCGCGGCTGACGCCGACGGAGGCGGAGATCCTCCGGTTCCTCCTCGCGCGGCCGGACGTGGCGGTGCCGCGCGCGGAGATGCTCAGGGCGCTCTGGGGGGTCGCGAACGCGGCGGAGACGCGCACGCTCGACAACCACATCGCGCGGCTGCGCAGGAAGATCGAGGAGGACGGCGGGAATCCGCGGGTGCTGCTCACGGTGCCGGCGGTCGGCTACCGGCTCGTCGGGAACGCGATCGCGTTACAGGATCGGGACGGACAGGGGGCTCCGGGGGGCGTCCACTAGGCATATGAGGACACTCGCGATCCTTCTCGTGGTGACGGCTGCGGCGCTCGCGCAGGACGACGGCGGCGCGGCGCTCTTCTACAAGGCCTTCTGGCTCGAGCAGGCGGAGGGGAGGCTCGACGAGGCCGCTGCGCTCTACGGCAATCTGCTCGCCGAGAAGCCCGGCGCGCCGGAGGCGCCGCGCGCGCTCCTCGGCCTCGTGCGGATCAAGGTCGCGAAGGGCGAGGACGCGTCGGAGCTGGTCGCGGCGCTCGAACGGCGCTATCCGGACGCGAAGGACGAGATCGCGGGGGCGAGGAAGCTCGCGGTGCGCGAGGAGTTCGATCCGGAGCACCGGCCGGGCGATTCGCCGGTCGCCGAGAAGCTGAAGAGCCTCCTCACCCAGGCCGCCTGGACCGACGCGGACCGGCTGTTCCTCGTCGATCTCGGCGCGGCGGCGCACCCGATGCTCGCGCGGCTGCTCCGCTCGACCGCGGACGGGCATGTGCAACGGGCGGCCGCCGTGCTCGTGGAGCAACGCACGCCGGAGGCGTACGGCGTCCTCGCCGCCGCGCTCCTCGACGACGCGGCGCTCTTCCGATCCACGATCGTCGAGCAGCTCCGGCAGGTTTCAGACCTGCCCGCCGTGGCGACCGACGCGCTGGGGAAGCTCTACGACCGATCCGCGCCACGGCTCCGCGTCCAGGCGGTCGCCACCTTGGCCTCCGTCGCGTTCGGAGACGGACGGGAGATCGCCTTCGCGACGCTCACGCGGGCGCTCGCCGATCGCGACGAGGAGGTTCGCACGTCCGCCATGCTCGGGGTCGGCAACCCGCAGGCCACCGACGCGTACCTCGAGGAGGTGCTGCGGACCCTCGAGGCGCGCGAAACGGAGGTGGCGAGCTACGTCGTTCCGTACCTGCTCCGCTTCGCGGACCGTGCGGCGTTCCTCGATCGGATCGAGGGGGTTCTCGAAGCGAGAGGCATCCACGATGAGAGCGCGGTCTCGGATCTCCCCGACGAGGGCGGCCTCCTGCTCGCGCGCGTACTCGTGCGCAACGCAGGGAAGGGCGTCGCGCCATCCGCAACGCTCGTGACGCGCGCGGTGACGGCGTCGCCGCGCGCCGCCGCCCTGCTGCTCCTCGCGGCGATCGAGACGAACGAGCCCCGCCTTGCGAAGTTCGAGCTCAGCTTCATCTGGTTGCGCAGGCATCTCGGCGAGGAGGCGAACCGCGTGCGGGCCGCGGCGATCGCGGCCGCCTCGGGGATCGACGAGACGCTGCGGGAGACTGACGGAGCGGTCCTGAAGGTCGTCGGCGTCGCGGAGGCGGACGTCCCCTCGATCGTCGAAGGCCTGCGCCGTCGTGGGGAGAAGCGCTTCCCGCAGGTGCTCCTCGACAAGGATCGTCTGTGGGCCCTCGGGCCCGGAAAGGCGGGGGCGCTTGCCGAGTTCTGCCGGTCGGAGCGCGACGTGAACGCGCTCCTGCACGCGGGGATGGACTTCGCAGGGCGCGAGGACGCCGGCGTGGAGTTCTTCCGGGTGGTCCTTCCGAAGGTGGGGCCGGGTGCGGCCAGCGACCTGCGCACGCTCGTAGCCCGGAAGGAGCTCGTCGGTCTCGTCGCCGACCGCCTCGTCTCGGCGCAGGGCCCCGAGTGGGGGTGGGGGGCCGAGCTCAGGGCGGAGAACGGTTGGTACCGGCGCGGGACCGATCCGGTGGCCCTGTCGCCCGACCGGGTGGCGCTCAGCTACCCGGGGCCGTACGTGTGGCTCGCGGTCCGCCGGACCGGGACCGCCGGCGGAGAGGAGCGCGGCAAGCTCCTTCGACATGTCGGCGACCCGCGGCCCGAGATCGCGATCGCTGCCGCCGGCGCCGCGGCCGCGGAGAAGAGCGAGGCGGGCACGGAGGCGCTCAAGCTCGCTCTCCACTCGGCGACCCCGGCCGCTCGCGCGATCGCGCTCGATGCGCTCGTGGATCGCGTGGCGGACGGCCCGGCGCTCGTCCGCGAGTTCGCGAAGCGCCCGAACCTCTCCGACTACGACCGCGACGCGGTGGCCGGTGCCGTGTGGAAGGGGACTGCGTACTCCGCCCTCGCGGCTGAGCTGATTCGGGCGGGCACGTGGCCGGGGCTCTGGCCCGTCTACCAACAGATCGCGCCGACGGAATGTGTCGAGCTTGCGCTCATCGAGGCCCTCGGCGAGAGAGGAGGCGACCACAGGCTGGGCGCCGTCAGGGTGCTCACGGAGCTGGAGGATCCCCGGCGGATCGAGGCGTTCCGGAAGGTCCTCAAGGGGACCGACCGGGCAGCGATCCTCGAGGTGCTCGGCGCCGTCCGCGACCAGTACCTCGTCGAGCTCGGCGAGGAGGCGCTCGCGCAGCTCCGGAACCCCGACGCGAACATCCGCGCGGTCGCCACCGAGGCGATCGACAAGCTCAAGTTCTACGCCGAGGCGAAGAAGGCGTTCGAGAAATGACCCGCGCCTGCCGGGCGGCAACCGGGTATTAGCGGATCGGTGCCTGGCACCGTACCGCTATCAATCCTTGCGGAGGGTGGGGGTGGCGGTCAGCGGCACGCGGCGGCCGCGGCGCAGGATGTCGAACTTGACGGGCACGCCCGGAGTCTTCTCCGTCAGCGCCTCCGCCAGCTCCCACGCGTCGCGGTAGCTCCTCCCGTCCACCGTCACGATCACGTCGTTCGCGGCGAAGCCGTCCGGCGTCGGCCGCGAGAAGAGCCCCGCGACCGCGCACGCCGACGGCGGCAGCTCGAACTGCGCGATCACCGCCTCCTCGACCGGCCGCAGGTCGATCCCGAAGTCCGCGCGCGTGACGCGCCCGTCACGGCGGAGCGCGTCCACGACCCGCGCGATCTTTCCCGCCGGCAGCGCGAAGCGCAGCTCGAGCTGGCGCGGCTGCCCCGGCACGTCCGGGTCCTCGACGAGACGAGGCGGAAGCCCGCCGACGACGAGCCCGACGAGCCGGCCCTCGTCGTCGACGCACGCGGCGCCGACGTTCGGCCGGCCCTCGAGCGTGCCCACGGCGAACACGGAGCCGAGCACGATGCAGCCGGTTCCCGTGACGCCGTACATGTCCTGGATGCCGATCGCGAGGTGCTCCGCGCGCACGCGGCCGCGGAGGAACTTCGACTTCCCCTCGCTGCAGTGCACCGCGCAGCCGGCGATCCCGATCGGCGTGTCGTCCTTTGCGGCGACGCCCGGGTCGATCGGCACGAACGCAGGCGAGTCGTCGGGAACCTCGACGAGCGCGCAGTTCGACAGCGGGTCCGTGCCCTTGACCTTCGCCTCGGCGACCCGGCCGTCGAAGTACTTGACGACGACGCGCAGGTCGGCGCGCGGGTGGAGCGCGGGCGTCAGGATCTCGCGCTCGGAGATGCAGACTCCCGTGACCACGAGCGTATAGGGCTGGTGGATCGTGATCTGCTGGAGGACGTCGAGCCTGCCCTCCTTGTGCGCCTCCCGCGCGCGCTCGAGCGCGCGATCGGTCGCCTGCACCTGCACGACCGCGCGGCAGAGCTTCTTCGCGTCCTGGGCATAGGCGGTCGCCGCGGCGACGGAGACGAGAAGCGCGACGCCCCGCATCACCTCGACCCGACGATGTCGATGACGTTCGCGACGGGCTCGACCGGCTCGCCGAGGTAGATGGAGCTCTCGTAGGCCTCGAAGAGCTCCTTCGCCGAGATCCCCTCGCGGCGGCTCCCGAGCTCGAGCGCGCCCTTCGCGATGGTGGGGGTGGAGGGGCGGCGGGGAGGAGGAGGCGGCGCGGCGCCGCCGCCGGAGAACGAGAAGTACCCGACGGTCAGCGCGAAGAGGATCGTCGCGGCCACCGCGACCCTCCGGTAGTAGCGCGTGCCGATACCCTCGAGCAGGAGGCGGGGCTTCGGCTCGAACGCGCTCGCGGCGATCGCGGCGTGGATACCGGGCATGACGTCGCGCGCGGCGACGGGCGGCTCGGGACGCTCGCGCAGGAGCCGCAAGGCGTCCTGGGCGGCCTTGACCTCCCCGTGGAGCTCGCGCGCCCTGGGATCGGTCTCGATCAGGCGCTCGACCTCGCGACAGGAGGGCTCGTCGAGATCGCCAGCGACGTAGTCGTAGAGGAGCGATTCGAGGCGGGACCTTCTCATGGTGCTTCAGCGTTCCTCTCGGCGCAGAAGTCGCGTCCATCGCTCGCGGAAGAGGCTCCGCGCCCGGTGGAGGCGCCAGCGCACGGTCGAGTAGGAGAGATCTAGGATCCTCGCGACTTCCTCAACGGAGAGGCCGTCGATGTCCTTCATGGTGAGCGGGATCCTGTACGCCTCGGGCATGTCCCGGAGCACCTGCTCGACCCGCTCGATGGTCGCCGCCTTCTCGTCGTCCTCGGCCACGGCCTTCCGCGCGTCCACGAGGTCCTCGACCTTGTCGGTCGGGACGGTCCGGTCGCGTTCCATGCGGCGCTTGTGGTCGATCGCGAGGTTCAAGACGATCCGATAGAGCCACGATGCGAAATCGCGGCCGAGGTCGTAGCTCTGGAGCGCCTTGTGGACCTTGACGAACGCCTCCTGCGCCACGTCCTGCGCCCGGTCGTGGTCGTAGAGGACGTCGTACGCGGTCCAGAAGGCGCGCTTCCAGTGGCGGTTGACCACCTCGCTGAAGGCGTCCTGGTCCCCCGCCTGCGCGCGCCGGAGGAGTGCGATCTCCTCGCTGCGGTCGGCGGCCTCCTCCTTCGGGACATCCGAGGAGAAGAGGCCTAGGCGGAAAACGTGTGCGGTCGCCATCCGAAAAGTGCCCGGGGATAATACCTTTCGGCCGGAGGCGGGAGGTTCCCGCCACGGCGGTCCAAACCTGATTACGATGAGCGCTCGACCGATGGCAGGACGGATCCTCCTTCTCATCCTCGGCTTCCTCGTGCTGGCTGCGCCTGCCCCGGGGGAGGACGGCAAGAAAGGTCCCCCGGGCCCCCCCAAAGAAAAGGACCCGAAGGAGGATCCCGCCTTCCGGGAGAGCGTTCAGCAGGCGATCGACAAGGGCGTCAAGTGGCTCCTCGCCCGCCAGGACGGCTCAGGGAGATTCCCCGGGTACTCCGACGCGCGTGGGGACATCTACCCGCTCGGCATGCACGCGCTGGCGACGCTCGCGGTCATCAAGGGCGGGTGCCCGGTGGACGGCCCGGAGGTGACGAAGGCGCTGAAGGCGCTCGAGTCCCTTTACGGGACGAACCGGAACGCGCTCTACACCTACGAGGTCGGTCTCGCGCTCATGGTCCTCGACGCGAAGGTCACGACCTCGCCGAAGGGGAAGCCGGAGCCGAAGAAGCCGCCGAAGCCCGGCGCGCGCGACTTGGAGCTCGCGACGGAGCTTTCGAACTGGATCCAGAAGCAGCAGCGCCCCGAGGGGCTCTGGCGCTACCCGGAGGGCGGCATCGACCTCTCGAACACGCAGTACGCCGCGCTCGGGCTCTGGTCGGCGCACCGCCTCGGCGTGGACGTGAACAAGGGAGTCGTGCGGCGGATGCTCGAGGGGACGCTCGAGCGGCAGGAGCCCACGGGCCCCCGCGTGTCGTTCTACGACGACCCGAAGGCGTTCAAGGCGGCGGGCGCGGAGCGGCGCTCGACGACGACGATCCGCGCGCGCGGCTGGCGCTACCTGCCCGAGGAGGAGATCACGCTCTCGGACGGGACGACGAAGAAGGTCGTCTACCCGTACTCGGGCTCCATGACGTCGGCGGGCATCGCGATCCTCGCGATCGGCCGCGACATCCTCGGCAAGGGCGACCCGTGGCTCGGGACGAAGGACACGCTCGTCCGCACGTCGATGTGGGAGGGGCTCGCGTGGATCCAGAACAACTGGGAGCTGCGCGACAACCCCGGCCAGGCGGGCAACTGGCCCTTCTACTGGATCTACGGCCTCGAGCGGTGCGCGCGGCTCTCGGGCATCGAGTACGTGGGGCTCCACGACTGGTACCACGAAGGCTCGATCCGGCTCATCGACGACCAGCGGGAAGACGGGAGCTGGCCGAGGACGCACCGGATGAAGCCGAAGGGCGACCAGAACGTGCGCTGGTGGAGCGACCAGGTCGACACCTGCTTCGCGATCCTCTTCCTCACGCAGTCGACGCCGGAGATCAGGACCCCGCCGCCCGCGATCACGGGCGGGTAGTCGCCGCGAAGGGCGATCCGTCCCTCGCGTGCCGGACGCGCGGCCTCCGGAGCGGAATTCCACCCGATGCTAGCGGATCCGTGCCTGGCTCCGTACCGCTAGCATTAGAATGGCGGGCGGAGGTGACGCATGCGCGCGCTCTACGGTCTTCTCCTCCTCGCCGCCCTTGCGGCGCCCTCCGACGCGTGCGACGGTTGGGGCGGCTGGCGCGGCAGCCAGGGCTACCGCTCGTACGGCTACCGCGGCTATGCGCGGCCCTACTGGCACCATCCCTACTACGCCCGTTTCGGATACCAGAGGCCCTACCTCTACTACCGGCAGCTCCGGTCGTTCGGATACGTCGGCTACATGGGGCAGCCCTACGCGCCGGGATACTACGGGGGGTGCGGGGGCCCGTTCTACTACACCTACTACCCCGCGTACGTGACCGTGGCGCCCCTCTACACGCGGCTCTCCGTCGCGATCACGCTCGACGACATGACGTCGGGCAAGGCCGACAGGGACGGGCTACCGCGCCCGCGCACCGAGCGCGTCGGGAGCCGTTTCCTCGGCGACATCCGGTAGGAGAGCGGCGATAATCCCAAGGTGGCCCGGCAGAGGGACGATGCGGAGCTCCTCGCGCGGTGCATCCGGCGCGAGCCGGGCGCCTGGGTCGAGTTCGTCGACCGCTTCAAGGGCACGGTCCAGGCCCTCGCCCGGCGAACGCTGAAGCTCAACGGCCACGTCCCCGACGAGCCCGAGCTCGACGATGTCGTGCAGGAGGTGTTCGTCGCCGTCATCCGGCGCGACTTCCGGCTCCTCCGGAACTACGACCCGACCTACACGGTGAAGACCTACCTCGGCGTGATCACGAGGACCGAGGTCCACCGCTTCCTGCGGCGGCGGCGCCCGCTCGCGACGCCCGTCGAGGAGATCGAGGCGGCGTCCCCCGCCGCCCCCTCGTCCGCGGACAGCGCGGCCGATGCCGAGGAGAAGGAGGTCCTCCTCCGCGCCCTCGACGAGCTTCCGCAACGGGACGCCGAGATCCTGAAGCTCCGGTTCCTCCGGGAGATGGACTACCGGGCCATCGCCGGCGCGCTGAACATCCCAGAGGCCTCCGTCGGCCAGACGCTCTTCCGGGCGAAGCAACGCCTCGTGGAGAGGCTCCGGGGGCTCCTCGGGATCCTCGTCTGACGTCCCACCCGAGGGCGCCTCTGGCTATACTTCGTAGCCCCGGGCGGGTGCGCCCGGGCCCAGAATGGACGTAACTCCCGAGCTGATCTCACGTTATGCCGATGGCCAGGTGGCGGCCGAGGAGGCCGCCGCGGTCGAGGATGCCATCGCCCGGGACCCCGTTCTGGCGTCCGAGCTCGAGGATTTCCGGGCGCTGGCCGGGCTCTTCGGCCACGTCGAGCCCGAGGAGGTCTCGGAGGGGCTCTCGAAGCGGCTCTACGCCCTCGACGCCGCGGCGCCCGCGCAGGGCTTCCGGCTCGTCTCCGTGGCCCCCGCACCCCCCCGGGTTTCCTGGGCGAGAAGGGCCTTGGCCGCGGCCGCGGTCGTGCTCCTTGCGATCGGCGTCACGAAGCTCGCGAGCCGGCCTGACGTCGTCGTCTACGACGTCTCGCGGCTCGCCGTCGGGCCCGACGGGCGTCTGACCGCCGTGCGCCGGGTCCCGGAGCTCACCGTGAAGGCGGGCGAGACGCTCTCCGCCGAAGCGGGGGAGCGGCTCTCCTTCCGCACCGCAGAGGGCGACCGCGTGACGCTCCTGCCGGGCGGCGCGCTCGCGGTCGGCGATCCGCGGGACGGCGAGATCTTCGATCTCGAGCGCGGGACGACCCTCTGCTCGGTGCTCGCGCGCGACGCGGCGCGCACGGTCCTCGCGGGCCCCTACCGGATCCGCGTGACGCGCGAGGCGCACTTCGGCGTGCGGGTCTCCGAGCCGCACGTGCGCCCCGCGGGCGCCGCGACCGGGAACGCGGAGGTGACCGTGACGGTGAGCCTAGGCGCGGTCGAGGTCTTCCGGAACGGGGACCGCGAGACGGTCGGCCCCTGCGAGCGCGCGGTCTTCACCGCGCGAGGCGGGACGCGCACGCACGCGGCGTCCGATCCCGTCTATTTCGACCTCATGCGGGTCTATCGCGAGCACAGCCGCGAGATCGTCCCCGGCTATTTCACCGGCGAGCCCGGCGTCGCGCCGATCCCGCAGCGGTGGATGGGCCAGCCGGACGGCAGCGCGGTGCTCGCGCTTTCCGACGCGGACGAGGTGGCCCTTCGGGCGACGCACCTCGTCCTCAAGGTCCGGGCCAGCGTGCCCGGAGACATCCGCCTCACCCGGGTCCGGCCGATGGCGGACCGGCCGGGCGAGGCGGAGACGGCGACGCTCGTGATCCCGTCCGTGGGGCGGGAGTGGACGGTCGTCGCCGTGCGGCGCGCGGACTTCGACGGCCCGTCGGCCGGGAAGGGCGTGCGCGCCGTGGGCGAGGACCGGAGCCGGCTCGTCCGGATCGAGGCGTCCGCGGAGCGGGCGCGGGTCGAGGTGCAATCGAGCCTGTGGGCGGCGCGTCCGCCCGTGGAACTTTCGGAGGTAGTCCGGTGACGAGACACGAAAACGCGCGGGGCATCGCCCTCCTGACCGTCATCACCGCGCTGGTCGCGCTGATGATCATCGCGGTCCCGTTCGGCATCGCGATGCGCATGGGGTACGAGCGGAGCCTCGCGAACAACGCGCGCGCGAAGGCGCAGACGCAGGTCGACTCCGCCCTCGACTTCCTCGAGGCGTACGCCGTCCGCTCGACGGACCACGTCGAGGTCGAGAACCGCGCCGCGGAGCGCAAGGACGCGAGCAACAACGACCCGGACTGCGACACGCTCGCGGAGATCCAGCCGACGCTCGACCAGATGGCGGCCGCGCTCGGCGTCCCGGTCGAGCAGCTGAAGGACCCCTACGGCACGATCCTCGGCTTCGGCGTCGAGGACGAGAACGGCAAGATCAACCTCAACAACGCCTCCTACTTCGCGATCGGCAACCTGCTCGGCATGTCGCCGCTCGCGAGCCAGCTCGAGCCGGGCGGCCGCACGATCTCGGTCGAGGACGCGACCGCGTTCCCCGAGCGCGGCTACCTGAAGATCGGCCGCGAACTGATCCTCTACCGCTCGAAGGAGGGGAACCAGTTCACCGGCTGCGAGCGCGCGATGCTCGCGTCTCGGCCGGAGCACGGCCCGGCGGTCCAGTACAAGGCGGGCGAGCCCGTCGTCAACTACGCGGCCTGGGCCATCGCCTACTACAAGGTGAAGAAGCACGAGGGCGAGTTCACGGAGTTCCAGACGCTCGACGTGAGCGACATCTCGCGCCTCTACGAGCTCGACCCGGAGGTCCCCGTCCTCACGCAGGCGGACTGGGAGCGCGTCGCCCCCTTCTTCACGGTGAACAGCCGCGGCCCCGTGGCCGAGGCGTGGACGAACCCGCAGCCGGTCGTCGAGGGCACCTCGCTGCCGCGCGGCTCCGACGAGCCCGACCGGTTCAACTTCGACAACAGCTACTTCTACAACCGCGGCACGATGCTCCGCCTCCAGGAGCGCTGGCAGAAGACGGAGGAAGGGACCGACTCGTCGAAGGAGAAGACCTACCCGTACCGCAAGGACTTCGAGATGGTCTTCGACCCGAGGCCCGTGTCGGGCGAGCGAGGCGGCGAGAGCGTGATGGAGCTCTTCGGGCGGGTGCACAGGAAGTTCGACGGCACGCAGCTGCGCATCGAGTCGCTCGCGCGCGCGCCGGTCAACCTGAACACCGCGCCGCGCGAGGTGCTCATCGCGCTCTTCTCGAACCTCCAGCTCGACACCACGCCGTCGGACCGCGTCACCGTGGCCGAGGCCGGCAAGGTGGCGGACGCGATCATCAAGCGCCGCAACGGCCCGACGCCGCTCCGGAGCCTCGAGGAGTTCCGCTACCTGCTCGAGGAGATGCAGACCGCGGGGCTCTCGGCGAACGACGTGCAGGCGATCTTCCGCAACGCGGTGAACAGCCACGACCAGGGGCTCGTCTTCGGCACGGCGCCGGCGACCTTCCGGTCGTTCGACGTCTACACGTTCCGCGCCAACGCGCGCGTCGCGGACAAGGGCGGCCGGCTGCTCGCGCAGCTCGGCGCGACGAGCGTCGTCGAGATCGGCTCGCAGCTCACCGTCCCGCGCACGTGGGACACGCAGGTCGACTTCGACACGGCGCTGTCGGTGACGAACTCGGCGCGCTACTGGACGAGCGGCCCCGCGAACACGGGCTGGTTCGTGAGGAACAACGTCGAGCCGTGGCCGCGCTGGCAGAAGCCGGTCTGGAAGGACATCTTCGCGTTCGACCCCTACGCGCGCGAGACCGGCAAGGAGAGGCGGAGCTATCCGACCACCGGCGGCGACGACACGCAGGCGGCGACCAACGGCGACATCCGGCTCGCGCCCGCGCGCATGGAGCACGACACGGCGATCGTCGACTCCACCTACGTCGAGCACTTCGACAACCGGGAGTACGTGGACGGCCTCGTCGTGGACGGGGGCTTCTCGCCCGGAGAGAAGCTGACGGCCGGCTGGGTCGAGAACGACAGGGTCCAGGGCATCTCGATCCAGTTCTGGTTCCAGCCGCGCGCGGCCGCCGGGAACGCGGTGCTCTTCGACTGGGGCGAGACCGAGTACACGAACCGGATCGCCTGCTTCGTGGACGGGTCCCAGAACCAGCTCGTCTTCCGCGTGGCGGACAACACGCTCGTGCAGCGCGCGTCGGACATCCGCTACGACCTCTCCGAGCTGAACCTCCTGCCCGAGAACTGGTACCACATCCACCTGGTCGCGACGGGCTGCCATCCCTCGATGATGACGCTGCTCGTGGACGGCCGCGCGGTGGGCAAGACGGGGCTCCTCACGAGCCTTGCCGGCGGCCTCGCGGTGGACGCGGGGTCGATCAACGTGGCCGACGCGGCGGGCTTCCCGGACACGGGCGCGGTGCTGATCGGCAACGAGGTCATCGAGTACCAGTCGGTCTCCGACGGCCAGTTCGTGGTCCGGACCGACTCGAAGGGCAACGTCGTCGGGCGCGGCGCGCGCGGCACCCTGGCCGCGGAGCACCCGGACGGCACGGCCTGCGTCCTCTTCGGCTACACGCGGCCGATCATGGAGGAGTTCCGGCCCGGCGGCTCGACGCTCACCGACGACGTCGGTCCGTGGTCGGTCGTCCAGGTGGCCACGAAGACGGACTTCGACGAGCAGCCGCAGTGGCAGAACTACCGGCCGAACGTCCGCGTCGTGGATCCGCAGCAGCTCGCGGCGGGTTCGGACGGCAGCACGACGACGCTCATCATCACGACCGTCCCGCTGACGGACACGTTCAGCGGGTTCACGCTCGATCCCTACGGGAACAGCGTCTTCGAGGACGACGACGACAAGAAGACGATCGAGGAGCAGCGCCGCGCCTTCCAGGAGGACGGCTTCGCCCTCGTCGTGTACATGGCCGGCACGCGGGACGACTGGGACGGCTTCGCCGAGGGCGGGCGCCAGAACTGCAAGGCCGTGGCCGAGTTCATGTACTACACGGACGACGGCAGCGGCGGGGCGACGGGGCTCACGCTCCAGCGCCTCCCGAACAACGGCGGCGCGCAGAGCCCGCCGGAGCTCGAGGGCGACTACGAGGTCCTCGTCGGCTGGCAGCACTTCAACAGCGAGACCGGTGCCGGGCCGGTCGTGATGGCCCCGATCGTGATCATCCCGGTCTCGATCGCCATGACCCAGGCGACGGACGCGGACTACCTGAACCCGGTCAACGACGAGGACAAGGACTACTGGGTCGCCCAGCTGCTGAGCAGCGGCGGCGGCGATCTCGACAAGTGGGAGTGGGTCCGCTACTCCGAGCGGTTCGACTACAACGGCAAGAGCTTCCTCATCCAGGCGCGCGTTCCGAACGAGCGGCTCCTCGTCGACACCGTCTTCGACCCGGACTACGACAACGAGTACCTGGACGCGATGCTCGCGGTGACCACGTCCGGCGGGACCGACCCGGGCGGCGATCCGGGTG
>JAKLKT010000732.1 GCA_023150495.1 Planctomycetota bacterium | reverse complement strand
TCGATCCGCAGCTGCTCGTCACCCGCGTGAACACGGCGGAAGTGCTCGCGGACCTCAAGTTCGCCGCGGTCGAGGACGGTCCGCACCTCCTCGGAGCGCATGTCGTCTCGGGCGCGGCCCTGAAGGCGGCGGTCGAGGACGCGGCGCCGATGACCGACGACCATCCCGGGCTCGAGTTCCGGCCCCTCGCGCGCGGGCTCGGGCGCAAGAGCGTCCAGTGCCACGCCGAGGTGCTCGAGTTCCTGCGGGACCGGCACGAAGCCCTTGTGCCGTGGCTCGCGCGCGTGCCCGGCGCGGACCTCGCGCTCGCCTCGGGCGGCGCGATCCTCGATCTCCTCGCGCGCGAGTGGCGCGCGAGGCTCGATGGCGCGCCGTCGCCGGCGTCCGCGGACTACGACGCCGTGCTCGAGAAGGACCCGGAGTCGCTCGTCGCCCGGGTCCAGCGCGACCGGGTCCGGTACGCGGAGCTCGTGCAGGCCGCCCGCTACGACGAGGCGGCGCAGCTCGCGCACGCGCCCGACCGCAGCCGCGCCTACCTCGCGCTGGCGAAGGCGGCCGAGGGCGACGCGCGCCGCTACTACCTGACGCTGGCCGTCCGGCAGAACGCGCTCCTGGACCCCGCCGAGAAGCGGCAGTCCGCGGAGCTCCTCGACGAGCTCGGCAAGGGGCTCGCTGGACCCGCGAAGCGCTACTGCGGGAACCGGGCCCGCTTCCTGCGAGGCGAGGCGTGGGAGGAGGGCGAGGAGTCCGTCCCGGATCTCGGCGAGTCCGTCGATCGCGCCGCCTGGGAGTGGTACGAGAGCCAGCCCGAGAAGCGCGCCGCGTTCCGGATGCTCATGGCGATCGGCTCCGCGCACACGCTGCGCGCGGCCGGCGTCCTCGTCCGCAGCGCCGACGAGGAGGACCTGATCGCGGTCGCGCCCTACTATTGCGGCCGATACCCGACGGCGTCCACATGGGGGGACCTCTGCGGCAACGCGTCCCCGCGCGTCCGGGAGGCGGCGGCCGAGGCCGCGGAGGCGTACGGCGACCGGGCGCACCTCTCGAAGCTCTACGACCTCTGCAGCGGGGATCCGGAGCGCGAGGTCCGCCTGAGCGCGTTCATCTCGTTCCGCAAGATCGAGCCGAGGGCGGACACGACCGGCTACGACCCCGACCAGCGCGACGAGAAGGCGCTGAAGGCGCTCGAGGCGCTGGTCGGCGCGCCGTAGGGGCGGAACCGGGGGGGCGTGGGGGGGCCGGAGCCCCGGCCCGGGATCTCCGCCCGTAACAATCGCCCCACGGCGTGCGGATCCAAGAGTACGATCGGTGCCGGGTTCCGGCACCCTCGCCGGAGGCTCTCGGATGCGCACGTTCCTCGCGGCCTGGCTTCTCGTCCTGCCCGCGCTCGCCCAGGAGGCGGGTTCAAGGGCCCTCCTCAATTCCCTCTCGCTCAAGCGCTACGACGCGCGGGTGCGCTGCGACGGCAGCGTCGCGAGCGTCGTCGTCGAGGAGACCTTCTACAACCCCGGCGCGGCGCTCGGGGAGGCGACGTTCCTCTTCCCGCTCCCCGAGGGCGCGGCCGCCGACGGCCTCGAGCTGGAGATGGGCGGGGAGTTCTTCGGTGGCAGCCTCCTCCGCCGCGAGCGGGCGCGGGGGATCTACGACGAGATCACGCGGCGGAGCCGCGACCCCGCGCTCCTCGAGTGCGCGGGGAAGGACCTCTACTCCTGCCGCGTCTTCCCGGTGCCCGCGCGCGGCGACGCGGCGGTCCGCTTCGCCTACCGGCAGGCGCTGACGGCCGACGGGCCGATGCGCCGCCTCGTCGTGCCGCTCGACGCCGCGCGGTTCAACCGCGCGCCCGCGGCCGAGTTCTCGCTCACCGTCGAGATCCGCACGGAGAAGGGCCTCCAGGCGGTCTTCTGCCCGACGCACGACGTGACGATCCGCCGCCGCGGCGCGCGCGAGGCATGGATCGAGCTCTCGGGGCGCGACGCCTACCTCGCGCGGGATCTCGTCGTGCACTTCGCGGAGGAGGACGCGCCGATCGGCGCGGTCGTCGCGAGCTGCCGCCGCCCGGGCGAGCCCGGGTACTTCGTGCTGTCGATCGACGCGGCGTTCGCGCGCGAGGCGCAGGAGAAGGCGCCGAGGGACGTCGTGCTCGCGGTGGACACGTCCAGCTCGACCGGGGTGTACGGCCTCGAGTCGGCGGCCGCGGCCGTGGCGGCGGCCACCGCGGCGCTCCGCCCCGACGACCGGTACGCGATCCTCGCGTTCGGCACGGAGCCGAGGCTCCTCGCGGACTTCCGGCGCCCCGGCGAGGGCGAGGACGTCCGTGCGCTCCTCTCGCGGCAGCCGCTCGCGGGGCGCACCCG
>JAKLKT010000731.1 GCA_023150495.1 Planctomycetota bacterium | reverse complement strand
GGCGAGCGCCTTCACGACGATCGCGATGGGGTGGCGGTCGGGAGGGTGGCTGAGCGCCGACCAGAGCTTGCTCGTCACGAGCGAGCCCGCGAGCAGCGCGCCGACCGGGGGCGACCGCCGCCACACGAGCGGGAGCAGCGCGACGCCGAGCACGAAGAGCGCGTAGTCGAAGACCCACCGGAGAATCGCCGCGAACCAGCGGCGGCGCGCCGCCGCGGCGACGACCTCCTCCTTCTCGAGTCGCGCCCCGGGGCCGACGTTGCTGCGGATCCGGGTCGACTCCTGGAACTCCTCGAGGACCTTGAGGACGCTCTCCGCGCTCGCGAACCGGAGGTTCGGGTCCTCCTGCACGAGGCGCTTCAGGAGCTCGTCGAGGTACTTGAGCGCGGCCGCCTTGCTCGCGAAGACGCCCGCGCGGGTCCTCGTGAAGTCCACGTGGTCCACGAGATCCGCGAAGATCCGCCCGACGGCGTAGATGTCGGAGGAGGCGGTCGCCTCGCGCGCGCCGCGGTAGTAGAGCTCGGGCGCGATGTACTCCCGCGAGCCGAAGAGCTCGTCCACATCGGTGAGGTTCGAGTCGGGGATCTTCGCGAGGCCGAAATCCACGATCCGGCAGCGCCCCTCCCCGTCCACGAGCACGTTCCAGGGCTTCAGGTCGCGGTGGACGATGCCTCGCTCGTGCACGTGGCGGAGCCCCGAGAGGATCTGCGAGACGAGGTAGACGACCTCCTCCATCCGCAGCTCGCGCTGGCGCGCGTAGGCGTAGAGGGTCACGGGCGCGCCGCCCGCCCCCTCCACGAGCTCCATCACGTAGTAGTAGCAGGGGGTCGCGGCGCCGGGCGGCTCGTAGCGCCCGTGCTCGAAGACCTTCACGATGTTCCTGTGGTCCGCCTGCTCGAGGATCCGCGCCTCGCGGACGAAGCGCTCCACGTAGCGGCGGTCCCGGCTCGCGAGCTCGGGGTCGAGCACCTTGACCGCGTACTTCGCGCGGTCGTCGCTCGCGTGCCTGGCCTCGAAGACGGCGCCCATGGCGCCGAAGTCGATCAGCCGCTCGAGCTGGTAGCGGCCGCCGACGGCGCCGCCGACGAGGGAGCGGTAGAAGGCCCGCCTGCGCTCGAGCTCAGCGTCCGCAGGGCGTTCGGCTTCCATCGCGAGCCGGCCCTCCGCGGCGGGCGGGGCCCTCCGGGATCTCCGAGGCGATTAGAGATCGCCCCAGTCGAAGTCCTCTTCGCGCTCCTCGAACTCGGTCGCGAAGCGGCGCCAGTTGGCGAGGATCTTGCTTGCCGGGTGCTCGTCGAGAAGCGCGCTCACGCGGCGGAACCACGCGGGGGCGCGGTCGTAGCGCTCCTCGAGCAGCTCCTCGAAGCTCAGGGCCTTGTAGTTGGGCTCCTTCAGCCAGGACCGGCTCTCCTGCACCTTTCGGAGCTGGGTCGCCGTCTCGATGTGCCGCTTCAGGTCCGAACGGACCATGAACTCGATCGGCGACATCGGCTTGATCTCGGAGCTGTCGGAGGCGTGGCTGGCCAAGGTCTCCCCCCTTTTGTGGCGGCACTGGGAACCGAGGACGGATCATTATAAGCGGGAACCGCCCGGATGCCAAGGCGGCC
>JAKLKT010000025.1 GCA_023150495.1 Planctomycetota bacterium | reverse complement strand
CTCCTCGCGCCGCAGCGCCGCGACCTGCTCGCGCGCCCGCTCCAGCTCCTCGCGCGTGCGGCGCTCCTCGGCCGCGAGCGACCGCGCCTCGACGAGCTGCGCCGAGAGAGACTGCCACTCGGACCGCGCGCGCTCGAGGCTCTCGAGGAGGCTCGCCATGTCCTTCAGGCAGGCGGCCTCCCACTGGACGAGGTTCCTCGGGGACTCGTCCAGGTCGCGCCGGATCTGCTCGAACGCGGCCATGGACCCGTCAGCGTACCGGATTCGTTGTCCCTCGTCTCGCACGACCCTCACTCGCTCTGCCGCGCGACGCGCGCGGCGATCCTCCTTCCTACTCCGGTGCGCCGCGGAGCGCAAGCCCCGAGGGATGGAACGCACGCGCGTTCGTCCACCGATCGCGTCATGGAGGAGGGGGGCTCCGGGGGGAGGGGCGATCCGTGCCCCCGGAGCCCCCTCTATTTCTTCCGGAAGAGCGCCCGCCAGCCGGTCGGGGGGTTGAACCGGACCTTCCGGCCCGAGCTCAGGCGGATGTCGTCCACGATGTAGAAGCACTCCGGGTCGGCGCGGACCACGTGCTCGATCACGGGCCGCATCTTCCGGCGCGGCGCCTGGAGGAAGAGCATGCTGATCGGCCCCTGCTTGCCCGTCCCGTCGAACTGGGTGACGACGTAGCCCTGCCCGCGGAGGTCCTTCACGAGCTGGTGGCCGACCCGCGAGAAGACGCGGATCACCTGGTCGCCCGCGCCGAACCAGCCCTCGACCGTGATCCCGAGGAACGTGCCCAAGGCGAAGCCGCCCGCGTAGCTGACGGCGTAGATCGGCTTGTCGAGGTTGTGCACGACGCGCGAGACGACCACGACCCAGATCAGCAGCTCGACGAAGCCGAGGAGGCACGCGATCCCCCGCCGGCCGTGGACGACGAAGACCGTCCGGATCGTGCCCAAGGTCACGTCCGCGACGCGGCCGACGACGATCGCCGCGCAGGTGAGGAGCACCTCCCAGGTCAGGGCCTACTCCCACTCGATCGTCGCGGGCGGCTTGCTCGAGATGTCGTACGCGACGCGGTTGATGCCGCGCACCTCGTTGATGATCCGGTTCGAGATGCGCTTCAGGAGGTCGTAGGGGAGCTCCGCCACGTCCGCGGTCATCGCGTCGAGCGACGTGACGGCGCGGACGGCGACGACGTGCTCGTAGGTGCGCTCGTCCCCCATCACGCCGACGCTCTGGACCGGGAGGAGGACCGCGAACGCCTGCCACAGCGTCGGGTAGAGGCCCGACGCGCGGATCTCCTGCTGGACGCGGTCGTCGGCCTCGCGGAGCAGCCGGAGCCGCTCCGGCGTGATCTCCCCGAGCACCCGCACCGCGAGGCCCGGGCCGGGGAACGGGTGGCGCGAGACGATCCGCTCGGGCAGCCCGAGCGCGCGGCCGATCGTCCGCACCTCGTCCTTGAAGAGCTCGCGCAGCGGCTCGAGCAGCTCGAAGCCGAGCTCCGCCGGGAGCCCGCCCACGTTGTGGTGCGTCTTGATCGTCGCCGTCGGGCCGCCGTGCGCGGCGACCGACTCGATCACGTCCGGGTAGAGCGTGCCCTGCGCGAGGAACCTCGCGTCCTTGAACCGCTTCGCCTCGCTCTTGAAGACCTCGATGAAGGTGTGGCCGATGATCTTCCGCTTCTGCTCGGGGTCGACGACGCCGCGAAGCCGGTCGAGGAAGAGCGCGGTCGCGTCCACGAAGTCGAGCGGCACGGAGAAGTGGTCCGCGAACGTCCTCCTCACGTCCTCGGCCTCGCCCTTCCGCAGGAGGCCGTTGTCCACGAAGATCGGGTGGACGTGGGCGGCGATCGCGCGCTCGCAGAGCTTCGCGACGACCATCGAGTCGACTCCGCCCGAGAGGCCGAGCACGACGCCGCTCTCCCCGACCCTCTCCCGGATCCTCCCCACGGTCTCCTCGATGAAGGAGCCCATCTGCCAGTCGCCGGAGAGCCTGCAGATGCGGAGGAGGAAGTTGCCGAGGATCTCGCGCCCCTTCTCGGTGTGCGTCACCTCGGGGTGGAACTGGATGCCGTAGAGCCGCCTCTCCGCGTGGCGCACGGCGGCGAAGGGCGTGTTCGTGGTGCGCGCGAGGGTCTCGAAGCCCGGGCCCGGGTCCTCGACGCTGTCGCCGTGGCTCATCCAGACCTGCGTGCGCGTGGGAACGCCGTGGAAGAGGTCGCCCTCCTGCGCGATGTCGAGCCGCGCATGGCCGTACTCGCGCCGCTCCGCCGCGACGACCTTGCCGCCTAGCTCGTGGCACATGAGCTGCATGCCGTAGCAGATGCCGAGCACCGGGACCCCGAGGTCGAAGACCTTCGGGTGGCAGCGCGGCGCGCCCTTGGCGTAGACGCTCGCGGGGCCGCCGGTGAGGATGATCCCCTTCGCGCCCTCGAGGCGCGCCGGGTCGACCGAGGCGGGCACGATCTCGCAGTAGCAGTGGTGCTCGCGCACCCGCCGCGCGATCAGCTGCGCGTACTGCGCGCCGAAGTCGAGGATGTAGACCGTCTCGTGGCTCACCGCTCGACCCGGTAGTTGGGGGCTTCCTTCGTGATCTCGATGTCGTGCGGGTGGTTCTCGACGACCCCCGCCTGGCTCACCCGCAGGAACCGCGCCTTCGTCCGCAGGTCCGTGACCGTGCGCGCGCCGCAGTACCCCATCCCCTGGCGGAGCCCGCCGACGAGCTGGTGGACGAGGTCCTTCAGGTGGCCCTTGTAGGGCACGCGCCCCTCGACGCCCTCCGGCACGAACTTCTCGGTCGCGCGGATCTCGTCCTGGCCGTAGCGGTCCTTGCTCCCCTGCGCCATCGCGCCGAGGCTGCCCATCCCGCGGTAGCTCTTGAACGTGCGGCCGCGGAAGAGGACCGTCTCGCCCGGGCTCTCCTCGGTGCCGGCGAAGAGAGAGCCGATCATCACGCAGTGCGCGCCCGCGCCGAGCGCCTTCACGATGTCGCCGCTGTAGCGGATGCCGCCGTCGGCGATCACGGGGACGTCGCGGTCGCGCAGCGCGCCGACCGCCGCGGCGATCGCCGAGAGCTGCGGCACGCCGACGCCCGCGATGACGCGCGTCGTGCAGATCGAGCCGGGCCCGATCCCGACCTTCACGCCGTCCGCGCCCGCGTCCGCCAGGTACTTGGCGCCCTCCGCGGTCGCCACGTTGCCCGCGATGACGTCCACGTCGTGGTGCGCCTTCAGGTGCTCGACCATGCGCCCGACGTTCCGGCTGTGGCCGTGGGCGGTGTCGACGACGAGCACGTCCGCGCCCTGCTCGACGAGCGCCGCCGCGCGCTCGCGCGCGTCGCCGGTCGCGCCGACGGCCGCCCCCGCCCGGAGCCGCCCCTTCGGGTCGAGGTTCGAGAGCGGGAACTCCATCAGCTTGTTGATGTCCTTGATCGTGATGAGGCCCTGCAGGTTGTACTGCTTGTCCACGAGCAGCAGCTTCTCGACCTTCGACTTGTGGAGGACGTCCTTCGCGTCCTCGAGCGTCGTGTCGATCGGCCCCGTCACGAGGTTGTCGCGGGTCATCACGTCGGCGATCCGGGCGTTCTCGTCGCGCCGGAAGCGGAGGTCGCGGCTCGTGAGGATGCCCACGACCCTCCTCCCCTCGACGATCGGGATGCCGGAGATCTTGTTCTCCTCCATCAGGCGCCGCGCCGTGGCGACCTTCTCGTTCGGCGGCAGCGTGATCGGATCGTAGATGATCCCGTTGACCGACCGCTTCACCAGGTAGACCTCCTTCACCTGGCGGTCGATGGTGACGTTCTTGTGGATGATCCCGATCCCGCCCTGCTGGGCGAGCGAGATCGCGAGCGCCGACTCGGTGACCGTGTCCATGGCGGCGCTGACGATCGGGATCTTCAGGCCGACGCGCCGGGTCGCCTGGCTGGTCACGTCCACGTCGGAGCCGACGACTTCGCTGTACGTCGGCACGAGGAGGACATCGTCGAAGGTGATGGCCTCGCCAACGATCCGGTCCTGCATGCGCACCTCGATTCCCGGGTTCGGGAGGGCGCGCGGTCCGGTGCGAAACAAAAAGGGGCGCTCTCCCGCGCCCGATCTTGAATCCAAAGGAGTATACCCCCCCGCGCCCCCCCGTCTACCTCCTGGGCCGGAGACGGGTCAGTCCGGCTGGCGGCCGGCCTGGCCCGGACGGGCGTAGTAGAGACCGAAGGGGGTCTCCATGAAGCGGTCGTAGGAGACCTGCTCCATCATGACGAGCCCCCGCTGCGGCAGCTCGCCGAGGAGCAGGAGGTGCAGGACCCCGCACACCCCCGCGGCCGTCGAGATCTCGATCCCCGTGAAGAAGTGCTTCCCGAGGTAGCGCCCCGTCACGCGCCGCCAGTAGGTCTTCTCCATGTACCGCCCCTGCGACGTGCCGAGGCCGCGCACGGAGACGATCACGAAGTCGTCCATCGTCGCCGGGATCGACCGCTGGAAGATGCGGACGAGCTCCTCCGGGTGGTCGCGGAAGCCGAGGTCGTCGATCAGGAACCGGATGAGGTCCAGGTGCCCCGGATACCGGATCGTCTTGTAGTCGAGCTGGCGGATCTTCCCCTGGTAGCTGTGGCAGAGGGTCCCGACGCCGCCCGAGGTCGTGAACGCCTCGTACGTGACGCCGGCGATGACGACCTCCTCGCGCTGCTCGAGGGGCGGCACGAGGGTGAGCTTCCCCTCGCGGAGCGCCTCGCACGGGTGGAGGTACTCGTTGACGAGCCCCTCCGTGGACCAGGTCAGGTTGTACTTGAGCCGGTTGTTGGGCTGCTCGGGGAGCGCGCCGACGCGGAGCGTGAGCGTGTCCACCTCGTCGAACTGCTCGATGATGTGGATCCCCGCGAGCGTGACGAAGCCGGGCGCCACGCCGCACTGCGGGACGAAGGCCGACCTCGCCTTCCCCGCGATCCCCTTCACGAACTGGGTGACCTGCACGTCCTCGGTCAGGTCGAGGTAGGCGATCCCCTTCGCGGCAGCGGCCTCGGCGATGCGCGGGTTCGCGGCGAACGGGGCGGCGGAGACGACCGCCGAGCACCCCTCCATCGCGCGCTGGAGCGCCTCGCCCCCCTCGACCCCCTCGGGAAAGGCCTCGGCCCGCTCGGCCTCCTTCGCGACCCGCGCGGCCGCGGCGGCGCTCGCGTCGGCGATGCGCACGCGGTAGCTGCCCTCGGCCGAGAGCATGTGGACGACGGTCCTGCCGACGCGGCCCGCGCCGACGACGAGCACGCTGTTCATGGAGCGCGATCTTCGCCGCTCGACAAAGAAAAAGGGGGGGTCCGGGGGCCGGCCCCCGCACCCCCCCGCGATCCCTAGCCCTGCGGCTCCGGACGGAGGTCCAGGGGATCCGCCCACCCCCCGGAGAGATCGACCTCGAAGTCCTGCCCCATCACCTTGGCCGACCCCTTGCCGCCCCGCGCGCCGGCCACGTAGATGGCGCTCCTGTCGGGCAGCACGCGGACGCGCTCGAAGTACGCCTTCCGCTTCCCGGTCTCGCCCTCGTCCGCGAGGAGGAAGTCCGGGAGCTTCTGGCCCTCGGCCGGCCGCACCTTGAGCGCGACCGCGCCGGTGGATGCCGCGGTGACGGTCATCTGCCGCACGGTGTCGGGGATCATCCAGCCGTACTGGATCTCGTGGCCTCGGGCCTCGAGCCGCACGTGGGTCCACGCCGGGAAGTCGAACGCGAGAAACCCCTCCGGGTCCGTGACCGCGACCTGCGGCGGCTCCCTGCGGCCGCCCTCGAGGCGGTCGCCGGCAGGGTGGACCTCGACCGAGAGGCCCTTCATGGGCTGGCCCTTCAGGTCGAGCACCTTGATGCGCGATCGGCGGGATTGCTTCGGCATGGGGCCGACTCCCGGCCGCTCGCTGCCGGTGAGCGAATGGAGGAACGCGACGAGGTCCCTCCTCTCGCCGTCGGTGAGAGCGAGCGCGCGGACGTGCCTGTCGAGGCGGCCGTTCGGGGTCCCGCCCTTGTCGTAGTAGTCGACGACCTCCTCGAGGGTCGCGAAGGCGCCGTTGTGCATGTAGGGCGCGCGGCGCGCGACATCGCGGAGCGAGGGGGTCTTGAACTTGCCGAGGTCGTTCGCGACGAAGGTCAGCTCGCCCGCGCCGCCGTCGCCGCCGACGACGCCGCCGAACTCGAGCGTGATGTCGCGGAAGGCGACGCCGGTGTTGTGGAAGAGGTCGTCGGTGAAGCGCCTCGACTCGCCGACCGTGTGGCACGACACGCAGTCGGCCTTTCCGGTGAAGAGCGCGAGGCCGCGGCGCTCCGCGGGGCCGAGCGCGCCGGGGTCGCCCGCCGCGTAGCGGTCGTAGGCGTTCTCCGCGGACCGGATCGAGAGGACATACGCGTGGAGCGCGTCGATGATGCGCTTCGTCGTCACCTCCGAGGAGCCGTAGGCCGCGCGGAAGGCCGCGTCGTAGCGGTCGTCCTCGCCGAGGCGGAGGACCGGCGAGACGGGCGGCGGCCGCCCGGGCGTGACGGGGCCGTAGTAGGGCGGCGTGAGCCGCGAGATCGTCTGCTGGAACTGCTGCTCGTTCGGCTCGCGGCCCGTGGCGCGCGAGCGCTCGAACTGCCGCGTGCGGGTGCCGATGGCGACCTGGAGCGCCTCGGCCGGCGGCGCGATGCGCGCGGTCAGCAGCTCCTTCAGGGAGCCGAACTCGCCGTCCCAGTGGAGCGGCTGCTCGGCAAGGAGGTCGACGACGGGCTGGCTGTGCCGCCGCGACGTGCCGGTCTCGTCCTCGGAGAGCTTTCTCGGGTCACTGAACCCGCGCTCGGGGTCGTGGCACGAGGCGCAGGAGAACTTCCCGCCCCGGCTGACGGTCGGGTCCATGAAGAGCCGCCGTCCGAGCTCCACCTTGGGGTCGTAACGCCCTTCCCCCGCCGCCGCGAGCGGGGCGAAGAGGAGCGCCGCCGCGATGCCGCACCGTAGGCTTCGCATTTCGTCTGCACCTCCCGGGAGCCCTGCGCTCCCGAATATGGAAACGCGCGCGCAACGGGTTTGTTGCACGCCGCGGGATGGAAAGGAGGGGTCCCGGGGGCAGTCATTCGAGGGGACTGGCTCGGGCCGTGAGGCTCGTCACGCTGTCCGGGATCAGCCGGCCACGGAGGATCTCGTGGCTCCGCGACACCAGCCGGACGTGCGTCCGACCCGGGAACTCGAACCAGAAGCGGCCAAGGATGTCGGTCCGGTGCTTGCGGACGGGCTCGGCCGGCGGCGCGCCCGCGAGCCGGTCGCCGGCCGGGACGACCTCGACCGCGAGGTCCCGGAGCGGGCGGCCGTCCTCGAGCACCTCGATCATCGCCCGCCGCGGCCGCGGCGGCAGGGGACCGAGCCCGGGGCGCTCGTCGCTCGTGAGCGCCTCGAGGAACGCGACGAGGCACTCCATCTCCCACTCGGTCAGGCGGAGCGGCCGGATGCGCGGGTCGATCCCGCGGTTCGGCGTCCCGCCCCGGTTGTAGAAGCGCACGACATCGGCGAGCGTCGCTAACGATCCGTCGTGCATGTAGGGCGGGCGCCGCGCGACGTCCCTGAGCGACGGGGTCTTGAACGTCGCGAGGTGTTCGCGGAAGAGCGTCACTTCCCCCGCGCCCCCGTCCTTGAAGTCGAAGAGGAGCGAGAGGTCGATGCCCTCGCCGAACCTCTCCGCGTCGGCGTGGAACGCCACGCCGGTGTTGTGGAAGCGGCCGTCGGTGAACGCCGCCTTCTCGCCGACCGTGTGGCAGGCGGCGCAGCCGGCCTCGTTGAGGAAGAGCGAGAGCCCGACCCGTTGCACGTCCGTGAGCGCCGCGGTGTCGCCCGCGCGGAAGCGGTCGAACGGGCTCGTGCCGGACCGGAGGGAGAGCACGTAGGCCTCGAGCGCCTCGACGACGCGCGCGGTCGTGACCTCCGACGTGCCGAACGCGGCGACGAACCCGCGGCGATAGCGGCCGTCGGACATGAGCCGCTTCGCGACCGGGAGCCCGTCGTCCGGAAGCACGTGCTCCGGGAGGTCGCGCGGGCGGACCTCGTCCGGGGACCGAAGCCCGTAGGGGATCCGGCCGCCGGCGAAGGCGGTCACGCGTCCCGCCTCCTTCGCGACGCGGATGCGGCGCGCCTGCAGCGATCGCGTGAGCGCCGTCGCCTCCACGACCGTCGCGAGCCGCACGGTCAGGACCTCGCGGAGCGTGCCGAACTCACCGTCCCAGTGGAGCGGCTGCCCTGCCGCGAGGTCGAGGAGCGGCTGGCTGTGGCGCCGCGACGGGCCGTGCTCGTCCTCGGAAAGCACGCGAGGGTCGCTGAACCCGTGCTCCGGCTCGTGGCACGAGGAGCAGGAGACGCGCCCCGTCCGGCTCACGGTGGGGTCCATGAAGAGCCGCCGGCCGAGCTCGACCTTCGGGTCCTCCGCCGCGAGCGCGGGGAGGAGGAGCGCGAGCACGGCGGCAGCGACTCGCATGGCGAGGGCCGCATCGCAAACCGGGGTCCGGACCCCGGACCGCGTAGGATGGAAGCCGCGCGTTACGGTCCGGTGGCAGGATGTTGCACGTCGTACTCGTCGAGCCCGAGATCCCGTGGAACACGGGGAACGCCGGGCGCACGTGCCTCGCGGCGGGGGCGAGGCTCCACCTCGTGCGGCCGCTCGGGTTCCACCTCGGCGAGCGGTGGCTGCGCCGGGCGGGCCTCGACTACTGGGAGCACGTGGACCCGGTGTTGCACGACTCGTTCGAGGCGTTCGAGGCGGAGCTGCCGAGGCTCGGCGTCCCGTTCTTCATGACCGCGGACGGCAAGGCGGACCTCTACGACATGGAGATCCCGGACGAGGCGGTCTTCGTCTTCGGGAGCGAAAGCAGGGGGCTCCGGGGGCACGTGCGCGATCGTCACGAGGACCGGCTCGTGCGCCTCCCGATCGTGGACCCGCGCGCGCGGTCGCTGAACCTCTCGACGGCGGTCGGAATCACGCTCTACGAGGCGCTGCGGAGGCGCCGATGATCCGCCGGCTGCTGCGCCCCTTCTGGGTGCGCTGGATCGTGCTGCCGCTGCTCCTGCTCCTCGCGGCGCACGCCGGCTGGACGCTCACGCTCAAGTGGGAGTTCGAGGGGCGGATCGCCAAGCTGCGCGCGGCAGGCGAGCCCGTGGACCTCGGCGACCTCCGGCGCCCGAGGATCCCGGACGAGGACAACGCCGCGGCGCTCTGGGAGGAGGCGCACAAGTGGTACGAGGAGCACATGGAGCCTGCCCCGGACAAGCTCGACTGGGGGGAGGACACGTGGTTCGAGGAGGACCACGCGGAGATCGCCTCGTGGCTGGAGAGAGGAGACCCCTACGTAGACCTGCTTGCCCGAGCCGCGGCGAAGCCCGACATGTGGCAAGACCTCGATTGGGAGGCGGGCCTCGCGATGGAGGTGAAGGCCCTCCCGCAGATGCAGACCGCGGCCACGTTCCTGCGGAACCGGGTCCGCATGGCGGAGCGCGCCACGCCGGAGGTCCTGCGCGAGCTGGCGACCATCCTCGACCTCGCGCCGAAGCTCGAGCGGTCCTGCCTCATCCTCGTGCTCGTCCGGTGGACCGTGGAGGAGATCGCCGCGGAGTCGCTCGTGGCGCTCGCGGGGAGGCCTGGTTTCGACGCCCGCGCCGCGCGTGCGCTCCTCGACCCGCGCTTCGCGAGGATCGACGTCGCGAGCGACCTGCGCAAGGCGTTCCGGGGGGAGCGCGTCATCGGCCTCAGCGTCTCGCGCAGGTGGATCGCCGGCGAGAGCGTCATCACGATCGCGAGGGAGACCGGGAACCTGCTCAGCGATGACGCGAGGCAACCGGATCCGACCCGTGTCGACTTCTCCGGCTCCTGGATCGTCCGTCCGCTCGCCTACAGGGACGCGCTGCGGCTGCTCGATCTCATGGACGGGGCGCTCGGGCTCGTCGAGCTGCCCGCTCGCGACGCCCGGCCGCGCGCGGAAGCGCTCCGCGACGAGTACGCGAGGGGCGTTCCGAACTTCCTCTCGCACCTCTGGGCGATCCTGCCCATGAAGGCAATCCCCGTGCGCCTGCGGCACGAAGCCCGGATCCGCATCGCCCGCGTCGGCCTCGCGCTGCTGGAGCTCAGGCAGACGACCGGCGCGTGGCCGGAATCGCTCGACGCCGTCGTCCCGCTCGTCGGCGAGGAGTGGGCCATCGACCCCTACACCGGCGAGCGGCTCCAGTACGAACCCGGCGTGCGCCTCGAGGCGGCGGTTCCCGTCCCGGAGGCGTTCAAGGACATGCCGGAGGAGTACGAGATCGTCTGGCGGTTCGGGGGCTGACCCCCTCCCCGCGCCCCTCCCCTTCCTACTTCTTCACGCCCGGCGGGACCAGGAGCTTCTGGTTCGTCTTCTTCTGCGACTGCGCGTAGAGCTGCTTCGCCTTGGGCATCCACTTCTGCATGTTCTTGATGCGATTCCGCGGGTCCGGGTGCGTCGAGAGGAACTCCGGCGGCCGCGCGCCCTCGGAGAGCTTCGCCATCCGCTCCCAGACCTGGATCCCCGCCTCCGGGTCGTAGCCCGCCTTCGCCGCGAGGTAGAGCCCCTGCTCGTCCGCCTCGCTCTCGTGCTTCCGGCTGTACGGCAGGAGCACGCCGACCGTCGCGCCCGCGCCCATGAGGCCGATGATCTCGTTGTGGTACTTGTTGTTCGAGAGCGCGACGGAGCTCGCCGCGAGGATGCCGTTCGCGAGCGTGCTCTGGCTCATGCGTTCGTTGCCGTGCTCGAGGAGCGCGTGCATCACCTCGTGGCCCATGACGATCGCCATGCCGTTCGTGTCTTCGAGGATCGGATAGATCGCCGTGTAGAAAGCGATCTTCCCGCCGGGCAGGCACCACGCGTTGACCGTCTCCGGGTCGTCGATCAGCTTGAACTCCCACTTGAAGGACGGCTTGTTCGCCGCCTGCGCGATCGCGTTGCCGACTTCCTGGAGCGGGGCGAAGTACTTCGGGTCGGTGATGAGCTTCGCGTTGGCGGCTCCCGTCATCTCGACGTACGCCTGAGCCCCCATGTCGTTCATGTAGGACTCGCTGAAGAGGTGCATCTGCTTCCGGCCCGTGTACGGGCTCGTCTTGCAGGTGGCGAGGAGGAGAGGGAGCGCGAGGGAGAGGAGGAGCCGGCTTCGCATGGCGGACCATTGTGCCGCGGGCGTCCGCGGGTTCCAATCCCCGGGATGAGACCCTACGGCTGCCGCGGCGACGCCGCTCCCCCCCTGGGCCCCCTCGCCCCCACCCTTGTCCGCGCGACGACGTTCGCCCACGGGAGCGCGGAAGCGCTCCGCGCCGTGGGCGCCGGCGAGCGGGACGGCGAGTTCTACCCCCGCTACGGGCACCCCGCGGCCCGCGCGTTCGAGAGCGCGGTCGCGGAGGCGGAGGGCGTCGACGGCGCCGTCTCGTTCGCATCGGGCATGGCGGCGCTCCACGCGCTCTTCTGCGCGCCGCTCGGCGACGGATTGGTCGCCGTCGCGCGCGACGTCTACGGCGGGACGACCGCGCTCCTCGAGAAGGACCTGCCGCGGTTCGGGATCCGCGTGGTGCGGTTCGACCCGTTCGGGACGCTCGACTTCAAGGGGGCGCGCCTCGTGCACATCGAGACGCCGACGAACCCGCTCTGCCGGGTGGTGGACGTGGCGCGCGTGGCGAAGGCCGCGCACGCCGCCGGCGCGCTCCTCTCCGTGGACGCGACGTTCGCGCCGCCTCCGCTGCAGAGGGTCTGCTCGCTCGGCGCGGACATCGTGATGCACAGCGCGACGAAGTACATGGGCGGCCACTCGGACGCGATCGGGGGGGTCGTAGGGGGACGGCACGAGCACCTGCAGGCGATCGAGGGGTTCCGGCGGCGGACGGGCGGGATCCTCGGGCCGGACACGGCGTGGCTCGTCGCGCGGTCGATGAAGACGCTCGCGCTCCGCGCGCGGCAGCAGTCGGAGACCGCGGGGAGGCTGGCGCGGTTCCTCGCGGGGAGAAAGGGCGTCGCGGCCGTGCACTATCCCGGGCTCCTTGGCCATCCGGACCACGCGGTGGCGAGGCGGCAGATGGAGATGCCGGGCGCGATGCTCGCGTTCGAGGTGGAGGGCGGCCTCGCGGCGGCGGTGCGCGTCTACGACAGGTTCCGGGTGATCGGCCGCGCGGTGTCGCTCGGCGGCGTGGAGACGATCGCGTCGCTGCCCGTGCACACGTCGCACGCGATGGTCCCCGCCGCGGACCGCGCGCGCATGGGCGTCGCCGACGGCCTCATCCGCCTCTCGGTCGGCCTCGAGCCGTTCGAGACGCTCGCGGGGGATCTCCAGCAGGCTCTTCCGACGTGAGCGGGCAGCTCAGGGCTTCTCGCGCCGGCGCCCGGCGACTTCGCCGTACGCGGATCGACGGTGCGCGATCAGGAGCACCGTGACGAGGGCGTGCTTCTGGTCCAGGTCGAACACCACCCGGTAGTCGCCGACACGGAGCTTCCAGGCCCCGGCGAGGTCCTTCCTCAGCCGCTCGCCGTATTCCTCGGGCCTCGTCACGAGGCGGCCTTCGATCGCCCTACGGATCCGGTCACGCATGTTCGCCGGAATCGCCTCCAGGTCCTTCGGAACCTCCGGGTGGTAGGCGACTCGCCACGCCATGCGGGGCCGCTACCCGCGGATCTTGGCTCTCTTCGCCCAGACCTGCTCGTGCGAGAGCATCGCCTTGCCGCGCAGCGTGCGACGCCGCGATACCGCGGCCGCGGCGAGCGTGCGGTCCTCGAGCAGATCGAGCATGTCGAGCACCATGGAGCGGACCTGCTCCGACAGCGAGCAGCCGTGCCTGTCCGCCAGCGCCTCGAGCTCCTTGTAGGAGGCCCGGTCCAGCACGACGTTGATCCGGGGCTTGGTCGTGGCCATCGCCAGCTAGTGTAACACGGGTGTTACACCACGCAAGCCGGTGGACTACTTGACGCCGGAGACGCGGTCGTAGCGGTAGTAGACCTCGAGGCACATCGTGAGCATCGCGGTCGAATAGACGCGGCCGCCGTCCGGCCCCCACGGGTCGAGCGGGTCCCACGAGCCCGTGCGCGAGCCGCTGCCCATCGGGTGCTGGTGCTTCACGACCGTCTCGACGATCGCCTCGTTCCACTTGCGCCAATGCGTGCCGCCCACCTGGAATAGCGCGAGGCTGCCCCAGTACCAGTAGTACATGTCGATCGAGCCGGTGTCGGGGTTCCATTTGGGCAGACCGTACGTGTCGCAGCAGAGGTCCGCGCCCTTCTTGACCATCT
>JAKLKT010000730.1 GCA_023150495.1 Planctomycetota bacterium | reverse complement strand
CGTCCAGCCGGCGAGGCGCGCGCCGAGGCGCCGCGCGGCCGCCGCGGAGTGGTCGCCGCGGCCGTGCTCCGCGAGGTAGTCGGTCGCCCTGAGGCCGATCGACTGGAGCGACACCTCGCCGATCACGTCGCGCCGCGGCTTCCCCGTGAAGTAGTACATGTTGTGGTCCGCGAGCCCCATGAGCGTCGCGCGCGAGGAGCGGTGCTTCGGCCGCCGCTTCATCGCCGCGAGCTCCTTTCGCATCAGCGCGAGCGCGCCCTTGTCGCGCGGAAGGAACCCGAGCTTCTGGTAGAACCACCACGCGCCCGAGTCGATCGCCTCGTCGTTGTCCTGCCCGAGCTGGTAGGGGTAGATCGTGAACGCGTCCACGCGGAAGAGGTGCCGCACGCACGCGAGCAGCCACCCGTAGACGTGGCCCGCCTCGGCGCCGCGATAGGTCTCGAACACGTTGTACGCCATCTCCGCGGAGCCGAAGAGCGCGCTGTTGAGCACGTAGCCGATCGGCACGCCGTTCTTCAAGGTGAGGAACCCGTAGACCGCCTCGAGCAGCAGGCGCCGCTCCGGCCTGAACCCGATCGCGGCGAACACGAGGCCGTCCCCGCAGTCGAGGAGCCGCACGTCGCGCGGGTCGCCGTACGCGAACACGTCGAGGTCCCGCTGCCGCGTGACCATCGCCTCGCGCGCGAGCCGGATCAGATCCTCCCCCTCGCGCTCCCCCACCACCCTTACCCGCGGGGCGCGTTTCAGGGCGACGCGCAGATCCGGCCTCTCGCGCAGCAGCGGGCCCCGCTGCCAATGGACCTTCGCCTCGACCTTCGCATGGGTGCGTGAGGGGGCTCCGGGGGCCCAGAGGAGGCGAAGGGGCAGGTCGACCTCGTCCCAGATCGTCTCCTTGACGCGCGAGTCGGCGTCGAGGAGATCGAACCGCCGCGCGAGGAAGGCGCCGTCGCCCTCCGTCGGGCCCTTCATCCGCGCGATCCACTGCCGCAGCGAGAGCGGCGCCTCGTCGAGGCCGGGCGTCTCGGCGTAGTGGGCGAGGAAGGAGAGCCGCTCGAGGAGCAGGTCCTCCTGCTTCTCCGAGACGTCCTCCCAGTCGACGCGCAGGAGCGAGGGGTGGCGCCGCGCGAGCCAGAACGCGGTCTCGGCGTAGAAGCGGTAGCGCGTCTCGGTGCCCGCGATGCCCGTGTCCTTGAGCTTTCCCGCGAAGCGGCGCAGATCGGGCCGCCGCTCGAAGCCGGCGAGCATCCGCTCGACCTCCTCGAGGACAAGGGCGTCGTCCGGGTACGCGCGGAGGAAGCAGAGATCCTCGTGGAGCCGCTCGACCGCGCGGGCGCTCCCGTGGCGCTTCCTCCCGAGCGTGCGGAGAAGGTCGAGTTTCCGCTTCGAAAGCCCCGGTCCGTACTCCCGCAGCATGCGCGGAGCTTAATCAGCCTTGGGGACGGACCGTGACCTCCCTGATCTCGCCGTCGGCGATCTGCAGCTGGAGCGGTTCGCAGCCCTCGGCGATCAGGTGGTACCACCCGGCCGCGACGCCGGCCAACTCGAACCTTCGTCCGCGGACGAATACCGAGAGCCCCACCTGCCCGCCGCCGTGCAGGTAGGCGATCGCCCCCTCGACCTCC
>JAKLKT010000729.1 GCA_023150495.1 Planctomycetota bacterium | reverse complement strand
ACGCGGCGTACGGGCGGATGATCGCGCTCGGGGGGCTCAACCGCTACGCGGAAGCCGGCGCTGCCGCGCGCGTGGCCGCGGCGCGCCGCCGCGCGCGCGGCAACAGCGAGCTCGACGGGTTCGTGACTCCGGGGCACCTGGAGGCGCGCGGGGATCTCTACGACGCGCTCGCCGCGGGCGACGCGAAGGCGATCCACGCGGCGGCGGAGGCGGCGGACGACCCGTTCCTCTGGAACCTCGCGGCGTGGTACCTCCGGTTCCTCGTCCCGGACACGGGACTCGCGGAGAAGGCGGGAGAGGCGGCCGTGCGAAAGAGCGCGGGGCTCCACCGCATGTACCGGGACACGCTGGCCTCCGTGCGGAACCTGCAGGGCCGGCCGAGGGACGCGCTCCGGCTCCTCGATCCGGAGGACCGCGTGCCCGCGCGGCGCCCGAGGGTCCTCGGCAACCTCTGGCACGAGGCGTTCACCGCCGAGGCGTTCCTCCTGCTCGGCGACGAGACCGCGGCGCGCCACGCGCTCGACCGGGCCGTGCGCGACCGCCGCGCGCTGCCGCAGCTCCGGACCGACCCGGCGTTCGCCCGGTTCCCCGACGTCTTCCGCGACGCGGACGAGAGCTTCTTCTACGACATCCTCTTCGCGCGCGAGTGGGAGTGAGACCGCGGAGCGCCGTCCTCGCCCGGTCCCTACCCGAGCCGCCAGGACTCGCCGGGGGCGAGCTCCTTCACCTCGATCCCCTTCGGCCGGAAGCCGCTCGCGTCCTGCGCGAGGATCGGGAAGGTCTTGTAGTGGATCGGGATCGCGACCTTCGCGCCGATCATCTCCGCGGCGCGCGTCGCGAGCTCGGGGCCCATCGTGTACCGGTCGCCGATCGGCACGCACGCGACGTCGGGCCGGTAGATCTCGCCGAGGAGCTTCATGTCGCCGAAGATCCCCGTGTCGCCGCAGTGGTAGACCGTCTTCCCGCCGAGGTGGATCACGGCGCCGCAGGGGTTCCCCATGTAGCGGCCCGAGTGCGACGACGAGTGGAAGGCCTGCGTGAAGGCGACAGAGCCCCACTTCGTCACGACCCTGCCGCCCGGGTTCATGCCCACGGTCTCGACGCCGTTCCCCTCCTCCATGAGCGTGATCTCGTGGCAGGCGTAGACCGTCGCCTTGTTCCGCTTCGCGATCGCCCACGCGTCGCCCACGTGGTCCTCGTGGCCGTGCGTGAGCACGACCGCGTCGCACTTGACCTCGTCGGGCTTCGTCTTCGCGACCGGGTTGCCGGTCAGGAACGGGTCGATGACGACCGCGTGCCTCCCGTCGCCGAACACGAATCCCGAGTGGCCGAGGAACCGGATCTCCAGCGCCATGTCGTCCTCCCTCGGGCGCGCTCTGTCGCCCCGCGGGGACAGGATAAGCTCCCCCCGCGCCCCCCTCAAATCCTCAAATCCCTCTGGCAAAGCCACTTGCGACGATTCGCGCGAACGGCACGCCGTTCGATATGGCCCCTTCCGGAGGAAACATCCATGAAACCGATCCTTCTCCTCTCCCTCGTCGGCGCGCTCGCTGCCCCGGCGGCCGCGGGCGACGTCTCGATCGGCTTCGGCTACAGCGAAGGCCACGGCGTCTCGATCGGGTTCGGCTACCGCGAGAAGCACCGCCACCACGATCACGGCCGACGCCACGTCGAGCACCGGAAGTGGGTGCCCGGCCACTACGAGACCGTGCACCGGCAGGTCTACGTGCCCGGCTGGTGCGAGCAGGTCTGGCAGCCGGCCGAGTACCGCTGGACCCGCGACCACTGCGGCCGCCGCGTGCGCGTGCTCGTGCGGCCGGCCGGCTACGTGACCGTGGAGCGCCCGGGCTACTACAAGACCGTCTGCGAGCAGGTCTGGGTCCCCGGCCGCTACGTCCGCTGCTGATCCTCCGCGCGGGCCGCTCCGTTCGCGGGAGCGGCCCGCGCTCTTTTCCGGGGGGGCTCCGGGGGCCCCGGTCACTCGTGGCGCGCGTGGGCCGCGTGCTTCCCGGCGGCGTGGAGGGCCTCGACGTAGTGGATGTAGTCGACGTAGGCCGCCACGTAGGCGCGGCCCGCCTCCACGCTCTCGTCCGCATGGAGCCTCGCCGCGCGCGCGTGCTCGAAGCGCGACCTGATCCCGAGGGCGACGTGCTTCCCGATCTCGTCCGCGACCTTGTCGACGGAGCCCGCCTCGAGCGCGCGGTCCGCCGCGAGGAACGCCGGGTCGGCCGTGCCCGCGGGCTTCAGGCCGGTGTACGGCTCGCCCTCCGACTGCCGGTGGATCCGCACGACCGTCTCGAGGAAGCTCGTGTCCGCGAGGTCGCGCGCCTCGGCGCCGAGCGCCCGTACCTTGATCGTCGTCGCGAACGCCTCCCGGATGGCCGCCTCGTCGTCCGCCCGGACCCACTTGAGGACGGCGGTGACGTCGCCCTTCTCCAGCGCGGCCCTCGCGTCGGCGGCCACGGGGCCGTCGAGCGTGTCGCAGTGGGAGAGCGCGTGCGGCGCGAGGGCACCGGCCAGCAGCGCGAGCGCGATGAGCTTCGTTCTCATGGTCGTCCTCCGGTCCCCCCCGCCCCCCTCCTTCCGCGCGCAAAGCGCGTTCCCGCGCGCCGGGGCCCTTCGCGGGCGGCCCGCGCTCACGCCCCCTTGGGGAGGTTCCGCAGGATCCGCGCGACGAGCCCCGGGCCCTCGTAGATGAGGCCCGTGTAGACCTGCACGAGGCTCGCGCCGCCCTCGAGCCTCCCCCGCGCCTCCGCGGGCGAGTCGATGCCGCCGACCGAGATCAGCGGGAGGTTCGTGAGACGTCGCGCCTCGGCGAGCACCTCGCGCGCGCGTGCCGCGAGCGGGCGCCCCGAGAGGCCGCCCTCGAAGCAGACGCCCTCCGGCCGCGCGAGCGTCGTGTTCACGAGGACGAGCCCTGCGGCGTGCGCCGACGCGCACGCCTCGATCGCGTCCTTCAGCTGCCGCTCCTCGAGGTCGGGCGACAGCTTCACGAAGACGGGCGTCCCCGCCGCCGCCGCCACGACGTGGCCGAGCAGCTCCTCGAGGTAGG
>JAKLKT010000728.1 GCA_023150495.1 Planctomycetota bacterium | reverse complement strand
GCATCGACCGCCGCGAGGGCGCCGTCGACATAGAGCCGCGCCTCCCCCGCCGTGGCGTCGAGCACGCCCGCGACGTGGTGCCAGCCGGACGGCACCGGCCCGCCCGACGCGGTGCGCGTCGCCGCCAAGCCGTCCACCTCGAAGAGGAACGCGCCGTTCCCGACCTTCCGCAGCCGCCAGCCGTTCGAGAAGTCGCCGTCCGCGCACGCGAGGAGCCCGTCCGCGCGGGCGGTCTCCTCGATCTCGACCCAGCACTCGACCGTGAGGCTGCCCGTGCCCGGCGCGAACTGGATCGCGGGCGGCACGCGCACGACGTCGTCGGTGCCGTCGAACCGGAGCGCGGTCCCCGAGCCCGCCGCCGCGAGCGTGACCTGGTAGGTGTCCGCGGGCAGCGGGTTGCCCGCGAGGTCGAAGCGGAAGAGCGTCCCGCTCCGCGTGATCGCCGCGGGGACGAGGCCGACCTCGTTCCCGCTCGAGAAGTTCGTGTCGCCGCCGCTGCGCACGATCCGGAACGTGGCCGCGTCGAGCGTCGCCGGATCGACGTCCTCGCTGAGCGTCACGGCGACGTTCCCGGGCGCGGCCCCGGCGCTCCCCGGCGCGGGCGTCATCGCCTCGACCGTCGTCGTGCCGCGGAAGAACATCACGAAGTCACCCCCCTCCGCGCCGTCGCCGGACGGGAAGGTCCCCGCGAACTCGCCGTCGAGCACGAGCCCGTCGGCGGCGAGGATCCGCCGCGCGCCGGTGCCGACGAGCCGCAGCCGGAAGATCTCGTCGGGGAGCGGGATCGCCGAGAGATCGAGCAGCGCGGTCGTCGAGTTCGGGAACGAGAGCGTCGTGGTGAAGAGCGTGATGTCGTTGCCGTTCCCGAAGACGCCGTCGCCTCCGCTCCACGTGAGGAGGAAGGTGTCCTCGTTGAAGCTGTCCTCGTTCACCGGCCGGTCGAACCGCACCCGGATCTCCGTCGGCGGGTCGCCCGCGGCCGAGTCCGGTCCGGGCGTCACGGAAGAGACCCGCGTGCCGGGCGCGCCGCCGCCCCCGCCCCCGCAGGCGGCGAGGAGGAGGAGCAAGGTGAGGCGGCGCATGGCCGTAAGTGTAGCCACGGGCGCGAGGCCGCCGGCCTACGAGGGAGGGGGGCCGGGGGGGAGGGCGGCGAGGATCCGCGCCTGGAGCGGGTGCGCGCGGAGCGCGGCACGGCGGGCCGCGGGCGCGTGCCGTTCGATGTGGCGGAGGGTCGCGATGGCCTCGTCGAGCCACCGGCGCTTCCCCGTGAGTCCGAACACGTCGAAGGCCGCGTCCATCCGCACGAGGGCGGGCACGTGTTCCGAGCACTCTTCGAGCGCCTTCTCCGCGTCGGCGGGCGCGCCGAGGGCGCACGTCGCCATGAGGCGCGCGGAGCGCAGGTTGAGGCGCAGCGCGAACACGAGGGCCTCGCCGAGCGCGGCCCTGTCGCCGAGGATCCCGCCGGCCGCCGCGAGCGTCTCCGCGCGCGCGGCGTCGTTCCCGGTGCCCCGCACGAGGGACATGGCCTCCCGCATGTGGCGCGCGGCATCCTCCGCGCGGCCCGCGTATGCCTCCGTCTCGCCGAGCACCTGGCGCGCGAACGCCCGCGCCGCCGGAGGCACCGCCTGGCC
>JAKLKT010000024.1 GCA_023150495.1 Planctomycetota bacterium | reverse complement strand
TGGAGCCGGCGCGACCGGTCCGCGACCCACGCCGTGAACCCGACCGGCACGCCCACGAGACCCTTCACGATCACGTTCTCCTCGAAGGCGCGGCAGACGCGGGCGATCCCCTGCTGCACGCTCCGGACGAGCCAGAGATAGAAGTCGTCGAAGTAGTACTTGTTCCAGAGCAGGTCGTAGACCGCCGGGAAGCGGGCGCGGATCGCCTCGGCCCGGTCGAGCTTCGGCCGCAGGTAGATCGCCCACGCGACCCCGTACCCGACGAGCACGACGGCCGTCGACACGATGGCGATGCTCGCGTTCACGTGCAGCTTCTGCATCGTCCACTTGCCGAGGTAGCCCTGCACCGGGAAGAGCCAGTCGAAGTACCCGGCGAAGCCGATGACGACGGACATCGCCGCGAGGAACACGAGCGGCAGCGTCATGACCTTCGGCGACTCGTGCGGGTGCGCGTGGCCCCGGTACTCGCCGAAGAACGTCAGGAACCAGGCGCGCGACATGTAGAGCGCGGTGAGGCCCGCCGTCGCGGTGGCCGCGAACTGGAGGCCCCCGAGGTGCTTGGCGTGGAGAGCGTCGAGGATCAGGTCCTTGCTCCAGAAGCCCGCGAACGGGCAGATGCCCGTGAGCGCGAGCATGCCCGCGGTGAACGTCCAGAACGTGACCGGCATCTTCTTCCGGAGCCCGCCCATCCGGAACATGTCCTGCTCGTGGTGGCAGCCGTGGATCACGGAGCCCGCGCAGAGGAAGAGGAGCCCCTTGAAGAAGGCGTGCGTGGTCAGGTGGAACATGGCGATCGAGTAGGCGCCCGCGCCGAGCGCCATCACCATGTAGCCGAGCTGCGAGAGCGTCGAGTACGCGAGCACCTTCTTGATGTCGCGTTGCACGAGCGCGATCGTCGCGGCGAGGATCGCGGTGAACCCGCCCGTCCCCGCGACGACCCCCGGCGCCCAGCCCCAGTCCGCGCCGCCGAGCGGCTCGAAGCAGAAGAAGACGCGGATGACCATGTAGACGCCGGCCGCGACCATCGTCGCCGCGTGCATGAGCGCGGAGACGGGCGTCGGGCCCTCCATGGCGTCCGGGAGCCAAACGTGGAAGGGGATCTGCGCGCTCTTCCCCATCGCGCCGACGAAGATCAGGAACGACGCGAGCGCGAGCTGCGCCGTGTCCGCACCCTTGAGGTTCCCCCCGGCGACGAACTTCTCGATGTCCCCGAAGTGGAACGATCCCGTGAGGTTCCAGATCATGAGGATCCCGAGGAGGAACCCGAAGTCCGCGACGCGGTTCGTGAGGAACGCCTTCTTGCCCGCCTCGACCGCGCTCGGCCGGTCGTAGTAGTAGCCGATGAGCAGGTAGCTGCTCGCGCCCACGAGCTCCCAGAAGACGAAGATCATGAGGAAGTTCGTCGATAGCACGATGCCGAGCATCGAGAAGACGAAGAGCGCGAACTTCGCGAAGAAGCGGCCGATCGACGGGTCGCCCTTCATGTAGCCGAGAGCGAACACGAAGATCGCGGAGCCCACCCACCCGACGACGAGGAGCATCATCTTCGAGAGCGGGTCGACGAGGACGCCGAGCTCGATGCCGCGCCCGCCGCCTGTCGCGAAGTCCATCCAGGTCCACGTGCTCTCCGCCTCGGCGCCGCCCATCCAGAAGATCAGCGACGTCGCGGCGCAGAGAAGGACCGAGCCGACCGCCACGAGCGGCCCGAGGGAGCTCCGCCTGAGCCCGGGCAGGATCGCAAGGACGACCGCGGCGCCGAGCGGGGCGATCAGCGTGAGCCACGCGAGAAACCCGGTCATGCGCACCTCGCGGGACCGTGATTCAGGGGGGGCCGGGGGGCAGCGCGGCTCCGAGCTTCTGAAGGAATCCCGGCGTCGGCCCGAGGCCGAGCGAGAAGACGATCCCGAACGGACGCCGCTGCAAGCGGCCGCCCCAGCGGCCGCTTGGCGGCGCCGGCGAGGCGCGACGCCGACCTGGGTTGACGGAGAAACCCAGTGAGGCGGCGCGACGAAGCCGGGCGGCTTCGCAGCCGGCCGAAGCCAGCAGGGATTTTTTCAGAAGCTCTCACTGCTTGAGGAGATTCACCTGGTCCGCGTCGACGGTGACGCGGATCCGGAAGAGCGCGATCACGAGCGCGAGGCCCACGGCCACCTCGGCCGCCGCCACCGCGATCGCGAAGAAGACCATGACCTGCCCGTCGAGGTTGCCCCGGTACGACGCGAACGCCACGAGGGCGAGCGCCGCCGCGTTGAGCATCAGCTCGACGGAGAGGAGGATGATGAGGATGTTCCGGCGCGAGAGCACGCCGAGCATGCCGAGCGTGAAGAGGACGCCCGCGAGCGTGACGAGGTGGCCGACGGTCATCGCGCGCCCCCTTGCCCCCGGACCCCCTCGACCCCCGTCACGACAGCCTCCGCTTCGTCAGCAGCACCGCCCCCACCATCGCGGCGAGCAGCAGGAAGGAGACGATCTCGAAGGGCAGCACGTAGTCGCGGAACAGCGGCGCCGCGACCGTGCCCGTCTCGCCGATGGGGCCCCCTGCGCCCACGGGCACGTCGAAGAGCCCCGAGCGGCGGCAGGTCCAGACGAGCGCCGCGAGGAACAGCGCGCCGAGGATCGCGCCCCCGACGTGCATCCGCGGGCCCTGCACGACCTTCAGGTCCGCCTCGCGCAGGTTGAGCAGCATGATCACGAAGAGGAAGAGGACCATGATCGCGCCCGCGTAGACGAGCACCTCGACGACCGCGAGGAAGTAGGCGCCGAGGAGCACGAAGACCCCGGCGATCCCGATGAAGGACGAGGCGGCCCAGAGCGCCGCGGCGACGCCGTTCCGGCGCGTGATCGCGAGGAGCGCGGAGCCCGCGACGACGACGGCGAAGATCCAGAAGAAGAGCGTGGTCATTTGTGCTGCCACTTCAGGATCCGGTCCTCCCGGATCCCGCCCATCTCGTAGAGCTTCCCCTTGTCGTGGATGAAGTCCTTCTTGTCCGTGTGGACGAGCTCCGCCTCCTTGACGAGGAAGATCGCCTCCTCGGGGCACGCCTCCTCGCAGAAGCCGCAGTAGATGCAGCGGAGCATGTCGATCTCGAACCGGTCGGGGAACTTCTCGACGTTGTTGTCCTTCGTCGCGAACTCCGCGGGCCAGATCGTGATCGCCTTCGGCGGGCAGACGAACTCGCACATCTGGCAGGCGACGCACTTCTCGCGGCCGAACTGGTCCATGACCAGCGCGGGCGCGCCCCGGAAGTTGTCCTTGAAGTCCCAGCGCTCCTCCGGGTACTGCATCGTGATCGCGGTCTTCTTGTTCTTCCAGTCGAAGAGGTCGCGGCACACGCCGAAGAAGTGCTTGATCGTGAGGAGGAGCCCCTTCACGACGGTCGCGAAGTAGATGCGCTCGCCGACGCTCAGCTGCGGGCGCTTGACGATCCTTGTCTTCACTTCAGGGTCTCCCGCAGCGCGACGCCCCCGGCGGTGAGGACGATGATGGCGAGGCTCGCGGGGAGGAGGATCTTCCAGCCGAGCTTCATGAGCTGGTCGTAGCGGAAGCGCGGAAGCGTCCAGCGCACCCAGATGAAGAGAAAGAGGAAGAACGACATCTTCGCGAAGAAGATGAGGCCCGAGAGCACCGTGCCCCAGACGCCCTGAGGGAGCGTCACGAACGGCAGCTCGTAGCCGCCGAAGAAGAGCGCCACCGAGAGCGCGGAGGCCGTGGTCATGTGGATGTACTCCGCGAGGAAGAAGAGCGCGAACTTCATCGAGGAGTACTCGGTGTGGTAGCCCGCCACGAGCTCCGTCTCCGCCTCGGGGAGGTCGAAGGGGAGCCGGTTCGTCTCCGCGTAGCTCGAGATCAGGAAGATGACCCACGCGGGGAAGAGCCAGAACACGAGCCAGCCGTTCTCCTTCTGCCAGCGGACGATCGCCTCCATGTTCAGGTCGCCGACGATGAGGAAGACGGGAACGACCGAGAGGCCGAGCGCCAGCTCGTAGGAGATCATCTGCGCGCTCGCGCGCACGCCGCCGAGGAGGCTGTACTTGTTGTTGCTCGCCCAGCCGCCGATCGAGATGCCGTACACGGCGATCGAGGAGATTGCGAAGACGAGCAGGATGCCGACGTTCACGTCGGCGATCGCCATGCCGCGCGCGTAGGGGACGACGCAGAAGGCGACGAGCGCCGGCACGAGGCTCATCACGGGCGCGAGCACGTAGAGCGTCTTGTTCACGTGCCCGGGGATCACGTCCTCCTTGAAGATGAACTTGAGGAGGTCGGCGACCGGCTGGAGGAGGCCCGCGGGGCCGACGCGGTTGGGGCCGAGCCGGTCCTGCATGAACGCGCTCACGCGCCGCTCCGCCCACACCATCACCGCGCCGACGCCGGGGAGCACCGCGCCCGCGACGATCACGATGTGGAGGAGCTTCCCGAGGACGTACGTCATGCCGGCGCCCCCGTCGCCTCGAGCTTCATGCCCAAGGGGCCGATCCTCGTCCAGGTGACGCCCGCGAAGGCGGGAAGGGCCGCGGCGAGCCGCGCGAGCGCCTGCGCCGCGGTGTCGGGCGGGCGGTGCGACGCGTCGAGCGACGCGTGCAGCCGGTCGAGCACCGTGCGCTCGGTGACGAGCGTCGGCTCGAAGGTGATCCCCTTCGTCAGCCGCTGGAGGCGGTCGCCCGCGCTCACCACGGTCCCGTCCTTCTCGATCCACGTCGTGAGCGGGAAGCAGACGTCCGCCTCGCGCTCCTTGAGCGAGAAGAGGATCCTCCGCTTCGCGCGCTTGAGCGCCTCCTCCGGGAGGTCCGCGCCCTCGTGCGGGGCGAAGTGGAGGAGCGCGCCATACTCCTTCGAGGGCCACTCCGCTGCAGCCTCGGCGAACCCGAGGAGCGCGGCGCCGCGCGCGTTGGGGCACTTCTCCGGGTGGACGAGGAGGTCGTCGCCCTCCCCCATGGGCTTCAGGAAGAAGCGGTCCTCGACGCCCAGGCGGTCGAGGAGCTCCTTCATCGCGAAGAGCTCCTCGTTCGTCATGAAGGGCGAGGCGACCGCGAGGATCCCCTGCCCCCGGGCCCCCTCGAGGATCGCCTTCGCGCGGGCGATCGCGGCGGCGTAAGGCGCGCCCTTGCCCGCGACGCGCGGCACCGTGAGCCGCGTCTCGTCGTTCACGAACGCGTAGTGCAGCCGGCCGTGGTCGCACATCCAGTTGTGGTTCACGTCGGGGTTCGCGCGCGGCACCATCCGCAGCACGCGGTCGCCCCGGCTGCCGACCGTCACGTTGCAGCCGCGCGCGCACGAGGTGCAGACCGTGTCCGTGAAGTGCATGAACCAGACGCGCGACTTGAACCGGAAGTCGCGGCTCGTGAGCGCGCCGACCGGGCAGAGGTCGATGACGTTCATCTGATAGGGCGAGGTCAGCTTCCCGTCGCCCTTGACGACGAGCGTGCACTTCTCGCCGCGCATGTCGAGGCCGACCTCGGGCGTCCCGGCCACCTCGTCGAGGAAGCGGACGCAGCGCGTGCAGAGGATGCACCGCTCGGAGTCGAAGACGACCTTGTCGCCCCAGGAGACGTTCTTCGGCTTCCGGACCTTCTCGAAGGCGTAGCGGGTGATCCCGCTGCCGTGCTCGACGGCGTACTCCTGCAGCTTGCACTCGCCCGCCTGGTCGCAGATCGGGCAGTCGAGGGGGTGGTTGATCAGGAGGAGCTCCATGATCCCCTCGCGCGCCTTCCGCACCCGCTCGTTGTCGGTGAAGTAGGACATCCCCTCCGTCACGCGCGTGTTGCACGCGATCTGGAGCTTGCCCTGCCCCTGGATCTCGACGAGGCAGATCCGGCAGTTGCCCGCGACGGAGAGCCGCGGGTGGTAGCAGTAGTGCGGCACCGACTTCCCGGCGTACCGGGCCGCCTCGATGAGGTTCAGCCCGCCGGGGACCGCGACCTGCTTGCCGTCGACCGTGACGTTCACCGTGCCGCTCACGCGCTCGCCCTCTCCTTCAGGTGCGCCTCGAACTCGGCGCCGAACTTCTTCACGAAGCTCCGGACCGGCCAGCAGAACGCCTCCGCGAGGGCGCAGATCGTGTTCCCCTCGATGCGGTCGAGCACGTCGAGGAGGAGCGCGACGTCCTTCGTCCCGGCCTCGCGGCGGCGCACCGCGTCGAGCATGAGCCGGACCCAGTCGCTGCCCTCGCGGCACGGCGTGCACTGGCCGCACGACTCGTGCGAGTAGAACTGCGAGATGTTGAGCGCCACGTCCACCGCGCTCACGCTGTCGTCGAAAACCATGATCGCGCCGCTGCCGAGGCTCGACCCGGCCTTCGCGATCGAGTCGAGGTCGAAGCGGACGTCGAGCTCCGCGGCCGTGAGCACCGGCATGCTGGAGCCGCCGGGGAGCACGCCCTTGATCGGACGGCCCGACGGCGTGCCGCCGCCGAGCTCCATGAGCAGCTCGCGGAGCGTGAACTTGCCGCACTCGAGCTCGTAGACGCCCGGGTTCCTCACGTGGCCGGAGATGCAGAAGAGCCGCGTCCCCGTCGACCCCTCGCAGCCGAGCGAGGAGAACCAGGACGCTCCGCGCCGCAGGATGTGCGTGACGCACGAGAGCGTCTCGACGTTGTTGACGACCGTCGGGCTCTTCCAGAGCCCCTCGACCGCGGGGAACGGCGGCCGCAGGCGCGGATAGCCGCGGTTCCCCTCGAGCGAAGTGAGCAGCGCCGTCTCCTCGCCGCAGATGTAGGCGCCGGCGCCCGGGTGGACCCAGATGTCGCAGGAGAACCCCGAGCCCATGATGTCCCTGCCGACGAGCCCCGCGCCGCGCGCCTCGTCGAGAGCGTCCTCGAGCGCGCGGATCGAGTGCGGGTACTCGCCGCGGACGTAGATGTAGCAGGTCTCCGCTCCGATCGCGTAGGCCGCGAGCAGCGTCCCCTCGATCAGCTGGTGCGGGTCGTTCTCCATGATCTGCCGGTCCTTGCAGGTGCCCGGCTCGCTCTCGTCCGCGTTGACCGCGATGTACTTCTTCTTGTTCGTCTTCGGGACGAACTTCCACTTGCGGCCCGTGGGGAACCCGGCCCCCCCGCGCCCCCGGAGCCCCGACTTCAGCACCTCCTCGGTGACCTCCTCGGGCTTCATCTCGCGGAGCGCCTTCGCGAGCGCCTGGTAGCCGCCGTGCTTCCGGTAGCCCGCGAGCGTCTTCTGCGCCGGATCCCCGGCGTGCTCGAGCATCACGCGCGTCTCGCGGATCATCGGAGCCCTCCGAGCACCCGGTCCACCTTCTCGGCGGTCAGGTTCTCGTGCCGCTCCTCGTCGACGAGCATCATCGGCGCGGTCGTGCAGTGGCCGAGGCACTCGAAGCAGCGGAACGTGAACGCGCCGTCCTTCGTCGTCTCGCCGTGGTCCACGCCGAAGGTGCGCTTGATGTGCGCGCGCAGCTCGTCCGCGCCGCGCAGCTTGCACGAGAGCGTCTTGCAGAGGCGGACCACGTGCCGGCCCACCGGCTCGTCGTGGAACATGTCGTAGAAGCCGACGATGCCCTGCACGTGGATGTCCGGCACCTCAAAGAGCTCGGCCGTGTCCCGGATCGTCTCCGGCGAGAACCAGCCGCCGCGCTCCTTCTGGATCAGGTGCATCGCGGGGAGAAGCGCCGCCTTCCTCTCCGGGTAGCGCTTCCAGAGGTCCTTGACCTTGGCGAGGAGCTCGGGCGAGAAGTCCGCCATCAGCGTTCCTCCGGCAGGATGGGAGGGGGCACGGGGGAACCCGTCACCGGTCGCACTCCCCCATCACGAAGTCGAGCGACCCGAGGATCGCGACGACGTCGGAGATGTAGCGGCCCTTGACCATCTTCGGGAGGATCTGGAGGTTCACGAAGCTCGGCGACCGGATGAACATCCGGTCCGGGTAGCCGCCGCCCTTCGACCGGAAGTAGAAGCCGAGCTCGCCCTTCGGGTTCTCCGCGCCGAAGTAGCTCTCGCCCGGCGGCGCGTCCTGCCCCTCGGTCACGAGGATGAACTGGTGGATCAGCTCGTCCATCCCCATGAGCACCTTGCTCTTGGCAGGCAGGCTGACCTTCGGATCCTCCACCTTGACCGGCCCGCCGGGCATCCTCTCGATCGCCTGGCGGAGGATCCTCGTGGACTCCTTCATCTCCTCGATGCGCACGAGGTAGCGGTCGTAGCAGTCGCCGACGGACCCGACCGGCACCTCGAAGTCGTAGGTCTCGTAGCCGAGGTAGGGCCGCTTCAGGCGGCAGTCCCACTCGACGCCGCTGCCGCGCAGGTTCGGCCCCGTGAGCCCCCAGGCGACCGCCTCCGCGGGCGTGACCACGCCGAGGTCCTTCGTCCGCTCGACCCAGATCCGGTTCCGCGTGAGGAGATTCTCGACCTCCTCGACCTTCGACGGGAACTGGTCCACGAACGCGCGCAGCTCGTCGAGGAACCCCTCGGGCATGTCGGCGGCGACCCCGCCGACGCGCGTGTAGCTCGTCGTGAAGCGCGCCCCCGAGAGGTGCTCGATGAGCGTGTAGATCTTCTCGCGCTCGCGGAAGAACCAGAGGAAGGCGGTCATCGCGCCCACGTCCATCGCGAACGCGCCGAGGCCGAGGAGGTGCGCGCTGATCCGCGACATCTCGCAGCAGATCACGCGGATCGCCTTCGCGCGCGGCGGGATGTCGATCCCGAGGAGCCGCTCCTGCGCGCAGGAGAGCGCGACGTTGTTCGCGAGCGGCGCGAGGTAGTCGAGCCGGTCCGTGTAGGGCGTGAACATGTTGAAGGTCATCGACTCGGCGATCTTCTCCATCGCGCGATGGAGGTAGCCGACGACCGGCGTGCAGTTCACGATGATCTCGCCGTCGAGCTCGAGCACGAGGCGGAGCACGCCGTGCGTGGACGGGTGCTGCGGCCCCATGTTGAGGACCTGGTGCTCGCTCGGCTGCTGCGGGCGGTCGAGGACGATGTCCACCTGGCTCACCGGCGATCCCCCCGCGCGTCACTGCTTCCCCCCCTTGCCCGAGTAGCCCGGCGTGCCCGGCGTGTTCCCGAGGAGCGGGTAGTCCTTCCGCAGCGGGTGTCCCTCGAACCCCTCCCACATGAGGATCCGCTCCAGGTTCGGATGGCCGCGGAACCGGACCCCGAACATGTCCCACGTCTCCCGCTCCATCCAGTTCGCCGCCGGGTAGAGGTCGCAGAGGCTCTCCACCTCGGGGTCCTCGCCGCCCACCGGCACGTTGATCCGGACGTCCGCGTTCCTGCCGAGCGAGCGCAGCCGCCACGTCACCTCGAACCGGGGCTCGTCGAGGTAGTTGTCGACCGCCGTCACGAGGACGAGGCAGTCGAAGCCCGCCTCCTTGAGCTTCGTGACGAAGGGGCGCAGCGCGGACGGCTCGGCGAGGAAGGCGTCCTCGCCGCGGAGGTCCTCGATGCGGCGCACGCCCGGCACTTCCGCGGCGGCCGCGTCGAGGAGCGACTTGAGCTCGCTCACGCCTCCTCCCAGTCGAGCGCCTTCTTCTTCACGACCCAGTACCACCCGAGGAAGAGGATGAGGAGGAAGACGAGCATCTCGACGAAGAGGAACCGCACGAGGGCGCCACGCGTGGCGAAGACGATCCCGTCCGCGGCGCCGCCCCCGAAGTGGACCGCCCAAGGGTAGAGGAAGACGATCTCGATGTCGAAGAGGATGAAGAGGACCGCGACGAGGTAGAACTTGACGCTGAACCGGGTGTGCGCCTCGCCCACGGGCTCGATGCCGCACTCGTAGGGCGAGTCCTTGACCGGGTCCGGCTTCGTCTTCGGGCCCAAGAGCCACGAGATGAAGAGCTGCGAGCCGGCGACCGCGACCGCGACGATCAGCAGCAGGAAGACGGGCAAGTAGTCCCGGGGCCCGTTGTCGGGGATGGCGCCGCCGAGAAGCGGAAGCATGCCTGCCGTAACCTCCGATCGTGCCTCGGGATAGGAAAGGCGACGAATATAGAGGGGCCCCCGAGGCGCGTCAACGAATCGAGGCTGCGGGCCGGAGGCCTGGAGGACGCGCGGAGGTGGAGGCGTCAGGCCGGCCGGCGGACGTCCCTACGTGAGCGCGGGCTCCGTCTCGCGGTCCAGGGCGCCCATCGCCCCGATCTCACGGGAGACGGCGGGCTTCACGCGGCGCGGGAAGATCCGGCGGCGCCACAGGATGTCGAGGAATACGAGGAACGCGAAGGTCCCGTATTCGATGACGCGATAGGAGAACTCCCCGTCGAGGAGCGTCAGGTCGGAGGCATCGGGCCCCACGAGGTGCGTCAGGTACGAGAGGCACGCGAGGCCGGGCAGCGCGAGCCACGAGATGCCCACGGGGCGCACCGCAAGAAGCGGCAGCAGCCAGATCGCCTGCGAGGGCCTGAGGATCGGGCTCACGATGAGGAGCGCCGCGACCATCACGAACAGGTCCGAGAGCCCCGATTCCGCCTCGTCGTCGGTCCCGTATCCCCAGCGGATCAGGAGGTAGACCACGACGGCGAGGAGGGCGACGAGGCCGAGCACCTTGGCGACGAACGCGTTGAGCGAGTCGCCGGGCTCGATCAGCGGGAGCCCCCCGATGACGAGCGTGTTCTCCGCCTCGCTCGGCGAGCGCCCGATGGCGCCGCGCAGGAGGTTCTCGAGGATCGAGTTGTACTCGTAGTGGCGCCACACGTGGACGTTCCCTTCCACGTAGCGCCGCATCGGGACCTCGGGCGTCTGGAAGGCGAGGAACGGCGTCACGAGGAGGACGACGGCGAACATCAGGCCGAGGATCCCGGCCCGCCGGCCGCAGACGGGGAGGAGCGCGAGGAGGGCGAACCGGAGGCCGCCGCAGAGCGCGAGCCCGGCGCCCGCGAGGATGCGCCGGCCCGAGGCGAGGCACCAGACGAGGAAGGCGAGCGCAGGCATCAGGAACGCGTCCACGGAGAGGCTGCAGTACGCCTCCTTGAGGAGCACCGGGCACCACGCGTAGACGATGACCCAGCCCACCGGCAGGCTCAGCCGCCGCAGCGCGAGGACGAGGAAGAAGATCGCGAGCGAGTCGGCGACGAGGATCGCGAATGCGAAACCGTGCGTCGACTCCGGCTTGAAGCGGTCGCAGAGCGCGCCGATCCAGAGCTGGAGCGGCGTCGCGTTCGTGCGAAGGTCGGGCCGCAGCACGTCCTCCGGGCGCGGCGCGTCGGCGCTCGCCGTCATCGCGGCCCGCGCGTGCGTGAGCCGCTCGACCGCGGGGGCCGTCATCACGATGTCCTTCGGCTCCTCCTCGTGCAGGTGCGCGGGCGTGAACTCGTACGGGTGGAGCCCCTGGTTCACGAGGCGCGCGTCGAAGCGGAGCCGCGCGGGATCGCCCTCGAGGATCGGGCCGGGCGTGCCGAAGAGCAGCAGGATCCGCACGCCGGCGCCGACGATCAGCACGTGCCGCAGCCGCGGCGGCGACCGGTGCGCCACGACGGAGGCCACGACGTGGAGGAGCGACGCGAGGAGCGTGGCGCCGACGAAGAGGAGGACATGGTCCCGGTCCGCGCCGCCCTGGCCGGGCGCGGGGAAGAGGTCGGAGTAGACGACGAGCCCCACGCTGTAGGCGATGAGGGCGGCACCGGCGACCGCGACGAGAAAGCGCCTCGACATCCTCCCGTTGGCTCCGGGGGAAACTTCGACCCGCGGCGGCACCGGGCTTGAGCCTTTCCCCCTCCCCCGCGCCCCCTCCCCCGGGGAGCCCTACCCGTCCGCCGGGTAGGCGATCTCGAGGATCCGGCCCGCGTCCACGTCGCGGACGACCGTCGTCTTGCCGTCCGGCCAGGTCACCTCGACGGAGTCGGCCTTCGCGTGGACGCCGAGGCCGAAGTGGAGGCGCGGATCCTCGCTCGAGAGGAAGCTCGATCCGAGGAGCAGGATCCGCGTGGCGACGAGGTCCTTCGCGCGGACGCGGACGATGGCGCCCGCCGGGTCGAGCGGCACGCGCGCCGAGGGCCGCCCGCGCAGCCGGACCATGAGCCAGCGCCTGCCCGGCGCGACGTCGCACCGGAGGAGGCACGGGGACTCGTTCAGCTCGGTCGTCGCGATGTCCACGTCGCCGTCGTTGTCGAAGTCGATCGCGACGGCCGCGCGCGACGGCTTCTGGACGGCAAGCCCCGGCCCCGCGCGCGCGGAGACGTCCTCGATCCGCAGGCGCTTCGGGTCGCGGTTCAGGAGCAGCAGGTTCGTCTGCCGGTAGGGCGTGTGCTGGTCCTTGAAGATCGGGTCGTCGACCTCGGGGTAGACGTGGCCGCAGGCGTAGAAGATGTCCGGATCCCCGTCGAGGTCGAAGTCCTGGAGCAGGGTCCCCCACCCGAGCTTCTGGAACGTGATCTCGCGGAGCCCGCTGCGCGCGGCCTTCTCGTTGAAGACCGTCATCCCGTTCGGCAGCCGCTCGGAGACGAGCAGGTTGAACTGGTCGTGGCTGAACTCCGTGATCGTCAGGTCGAGGAGCCCGTCCATGTTGAGGTCGCCCAGGGCGACCCCCATCGACGCCTGCGCCTGGAAGTCGTCCTGGCTCACCGCCGCCCCCATCTCCACCGCGCGGTTCGAGAACCGCTTGCCGCCCTCGTTCATCCAGACCAGGTTCGCCACGCTGTCGTTGGCGACGAAGAGATCGGGCCAATGGTCGCCGTCGATGTCCCACGAGACGGGCTGGAACCCGTAGAAGGGCCCCGCCGAGGAAGCCGTGTCCGAGCGCTCGTCGTAGGGGAGGACGATGCCCATCGCGTCGGACACGTCCTCGAACCGGAGCGACCCCGTCTCGACGAGCAGGTTCCTGTAGAGGATGTCGTTCTGCGGCACGAGGCCGAGCGGGCCGCAGTAGACCTTGAGCTTCTTCCAGTCGCAGCTCCGGCCGTGGAGGCGCCCGTCCGCGTCGATCGTCACCTGCGAGGTGTCGTCGAAGTAGGCGTACATGTCGGCGTAGCGGCAGACGTAGAGGTCGAGGTCGCCGTCCCGGTCGAAGTCGAAGAGGCAGGCGCCCGTGTGCCAGCCCTGCTCGCTGCCGAGGACGCCCGCCTCGGCGGCGATCTCCCTGAACTTCCGGCCCCCCTCGTTGCGGTAGAGCCGGTTCGTGCCCCAGTTGCAGAGGAAGATGTCCGGGTCGCCGTCGTTGTCCAGGTCGCCGACGACCGCGCCGAAGGACCAGCTCGGGTCGTCGAGGCCCGCGGCCCGCCCGCCGGCGACGAAGCGCCCCCGCTCGTTCCAGTAGAGCTCGTCCCTCGGCGGGTCCTCGGAGACGAGCGTCACCTTGCGGGTCCTGCGGTCGTAGGTGCGGATGTCGTTCCCGTTCGCGCAGAACATGTCCATCCAGCCGTCGCCGTCGAAGTCGCCGACGCCGATGCCCGGAGGCATCGCCTCGAGGATGAACTCCTTCCTCCCGTCGCGCCCGGTGCGGTTCCGCAGCGTGTAGCCCGCCTCCGCCGCCACGTCGACGAACGCGAAGTCGAGCCCTTCCGCGGGCGCGACCGGCGCCGGGGGCG
>JAKLKT010000727.1 GCA_023150495.1 Planctomycetota bacterium | reverse complement strand
GGTCGCGCGCGACGGCTTCGACGTGGGCGCGGGCAAGGACCTGCTGCGCGTGCTCGAGCTGACGCCCGCGGCGAAGCGGCCGATGTCCGCGCGCGACTTCGTGAACGGCTACCGCCTCGCGGCGGGGGAGGTGTTCGCGTGAGACGCGCGCTCGTGCTCGCCCTTCTCGTCCTTGGCTGCGCCAGCGACCGGCCCGTGCACCCGATGCGGCTCGAGGGGTTCCCGGGGGCGCCGATCGAGCCCGGCCTCTTCCCGCTCGCCGACGGCGCACGCTGGACGTTCGCCGACCGGGAGGGCAAGGAGCTCACCCTCGCGATCCGTGCCCGCGACGGGACCTACGCGCTCACCGGCCAGACGGAGGGCGAGGCGGAGATCCGGATCCAGGAGGGCTTCCTCGAGATCCTCTACGAGGGGCATCTCGTGGACCGCCCGCTCAAGATGGAGGGGGCTGCGGGGGACCGCTGGGAGGCCGCCGGCGCCACCTACACCGTCTTCGGCTACGAGGAGACGGAGGTGCTCGGCCGGACGGTGCGGGCGCTCGTCGTGGCGGCGGACCGCGGGATGCAGCGGGACCTCTACTGGTTCGCGCGGGATCTCGGGTGGGTGAGGCTCAGGACCGAGCGCACCGGCCATACGCTTCGGGACGCCCGCCTCGTGTCCTTCGAGGGGGGCGGCACGACTGCCCCGGGGTAGGCGACTTTCGGAAGAATCCTCCCCATCCCGCTTTGACCGGCGCCCGAACAGCGGTTACAAGGACCGCCTGAGATGAAGCTCAACATCCGCAACTCGACGAAGAAGCGCCGCCGGGTGGGCTTCCGGGCCAGGATGAAGACCGCGGACGGCCGGAAGATCGTCAACCGCCGCCGCGCCCTTCGCGGGACCTTCCCGTAGTTTTGGTCCCACGGGTCCGCTCGGGAGGCCGCCTTCTGCCCCCGGGACCCCCTCTGTTTAGTCCCTCGATTGGTTCCATTTGGTCCCAGTCGGTCCCATTGGTCATAATGCCTGCCGATGGACCACGGGACCCTCCTGCTGGGTCGCTACGAGCAGGTGCGCGACCTCGGGGCGGGGGGCTCGGGGGCGCTCATCCTCGTCAAGGACCGGAAGCGCGGGGACGAGGCCTGCGCGCTGAAGATCCTCCGGCCGCGGTCGCGCGATCCGGGGCTCGAGCCGCTTTTCCGTTCGGAGTTTCTCGAGCTCTCCCAGATCCGGCACCCCGGGATCGTGAGCGTGCGGGACTTCGGGCTGCTCGAGAGCGGCGAGCCCTACTTCACGATGGACTTCGTGCCCGGCGAGAGCTGCCGGGCGTTCGTGCGCGAGGACCGGCTCGCGGCGGAGGAGTACGTCGACCTCGCGGCGGGCGTGCTCTCCGCGCTCGCGCACATCCACGCGCGCGGCATCGTCCACCGCGACGTGAAGCCCGAGAACCTGATCGTCCGCAAGGGCGACGGGCACCTGGAGACCGTGCTCATCGATTTCGGCCTCGCGCTGTCGGCGGGCGCGAACCGCGCGGGCGAGGCCTCGGGCACGCTTCCCTACATCGCGCCGGAGGTGCTCGCGGGGGCGGCGGCGGACCCGCGCGCGGATCTCTTCGCGCTCGGCATGGTGCTCTTCGAGGTCGCGACCGGCAAGCACGTC
>JAKLKT010000023.1 GCA_023150495.1 Planctomycetota bacterium | reverse complement strand
AACCCCGCGGATCCCACCTGGCAGCCGCTGCCGAAGCTCCAGCCGAGGCCCGCGCCGCTCCCGGCGCCTCAGCCCGTGGGCGGGGCGCCGGTCGCGGGGAAGGTGCCGCCGTGGGGAGCGCCGCTCCCGTTCTGGGCGGTGCCGAAGCCGCAGAGGGCTCCCGCCCCCCGGGCCCCCCGTGTTCCGCCGCCTACCGCCGCTCCGCGAGCGCCTTGACCCAGAGGTCGGCGTCGTCGCCGAAGTCCTCGCCGCTGCACGGCTTCAGCGCACCGATGAGCTTCTTCCGCATCCCGGGGTCGCCCTTGTGCCGCGCGAGCGCCTTCGCGAGCGGCTTCACGGCCTCGCTCGTCGGCCGGCCCTTGAAGTAGCCCGCGAGCCAGGCGACGTCGCCAGTCTCCTTGTCGAGGATCTTCAGAAGCGTGGCTTCGTGGTGCTGGAGGCGCCGCTCGAGGTCGGGCGCGCCGGTCGCGATCGCGGCATTGAGCAGCGCGCCGCCCTCCTCGGCGTTCGCATCCTCCATCTCCTTGTCGATCGCCTCGAGCGCCTTCTCGGGCGCCTGCCTGCCGAGGGCCCGCGCGACGGAGTCGCGGACGTTCCTGTCGATCGAGCCGTGGGTGAGGAGACCGGCGAGCTCGCCGACCGCCTTCCGCTCCTCGAGCGCCGTGACGGCGTAGTGCGCGAACACGTCCTTCCGGAGCGCCGTCCTGACGACGAGGTCGACCTCCGCGATGCGGGAGCCCGCGAACGCGATCGCGTTCCTCGCCGCGTCGGTGTCGCCCCCGGCGAGGACGGCGTCCCACGCCTCGCGCGGAACGCGCTCGCCCCCGGCCGTCTCCACCGCCACCGCCGCGAGAAGACAGGTGTACGGTGCCAGGCTCCGATCCGCTAGTACTTTCCCCGCGGCCTCGCGGAGCCCCTCCGGCTGGAGCTCGATCGCGACGCGCAGCGCGTCGTAACGCGCCCACTCGAGATCGAACGCCCTGAGGATCACGTCCTTCGCGGGCATCGTCGACTTGCCGGTCCTGAGGTCGATGTCGGCGAGCGTGCCGTTCCGCGCGACGAGGACGGCCGTCCCGCGCGGCTCGTCGACCCACCATGCGCTCCACCACAGGAGGCAAGGGGGCCGTGCCGGACGCTCACTCTCCCGGCGCTCCGCGCCCCCGGAGCCCCCCGGGATCGCCTCCTCGAGGGAGAGCTTCCAGCGGAGCTTCCCGTCCGCGCCGAGGAACGCGAGCGTGTCGCCGAAGCCCTCGTTCCCGTCCTTCTCGAAGAGGACCGCGCCCGCCCCGCCCGTGAGCACGTGCACGTCGTGCGGGGGCTGCGGCAGCTCCCCCTTCGCCACGAGCCGCTCGCCCTCGTGGAGCTCGAACCTCGTGTGGTCGATCACGAGGCGATGGCGACCGTCGGGCGACTTGCACTCGAGCATCTGCGGGGGCCCGGCGGAAGAGACCGCCGCGAGGAGGAGGAGCGCCGCCCGTCGCACATCCCCAGTCTACTTCGGGCGGTGCTAGGATGCGGCGCATGCTGGGGCTCGCGAGCCGGACCGATGCGGCGTGGGCGCGCGCGGCGCTCGCGGACGAGGAGGCGCTGCTGCGCGACCACGCGCACCTCGAACGCAAGGCCGCGGGGCACATGATCACGCTCATGGGCCAGCTCCCGAGCGGCGGCGAGCGGCTGCTTCCCGCGGCGCGGGAGGAGCTCGAGCACTTCGAGCGGGTGTGCGCGATCCTCCGCCGGCGCGGCGTGGAGCTCGGGCCGGACCCCGGCAACCCGTACGTGCAGGAGCTCGCGAAGGTCGCGAACCACGGGCTCATCGACCGCATCCTGCGGATGGGGCTCGTGGAGGCGCGGTCGTACGAGCACTTCTCGCTGCTCGCGGAGGTCGCGACGGGCGAGGTGAAAGACCTCTTCGCGTCGCTCAAGGACAGCGAGGCGGGGCACCACGCGCTCTTCGTGACGATCGCGATGGAGCACTACCCGCGCGAGCGCGTGCGCCAGCGCTGGGCGGAGCTCGCGGAGGCCGAGGCGAGGATCGTCTCGTCGCTCGTCTGGGGGCCGAGGGTGCATTGAGGCGCGCGCTCGTCGCGCTCGCGACCGTCGCCACCGGCGTGCTGGTGTGGTGGGGCCGCGGGGAGGAGAGCGCGCGGTCGGGACACGCCGCGCCTCCGGACGCGCCGTCTGAGCGGGAGGAGCCCGCGGCGGAGGCGCCGGAGCCCGCGCCCGGGGAAGCCGCCCCTGCCCCCGAAGCCCCCTCGGTTCGCGGCGATCCCGTGGAACGGGGCGAGTGCGCGATCTTCCTGCGCGTGCTCGACGCGAAGACGGAGCAGCCGGTCGCGTCGACCGTGGACCTCTGGCGCCTCGACGCGCCGGGCAACGGGGACTGGACCGCCGGGGACCAGCTCCACGTCACGGCGGAGGTCCCCGCGGAGGGCGCGAGGCTCGAGGGACTGCCCGCGGGCGTCTACCGGCCCGTCTGCCTCGCCGCACGGTACTCCTCGGACGATCCGCCGCCCTTCCTCATCGAGGGCGCGCTCACGGAGGTCGCGATCCGGGCCGAGACGCCGCGCAGCCTCTACGCGTACGTGAAGGTGGTCGATCCCCGCGGCGTGCCCATGCCGACGGGCGGCGTGCGCGGCGGCTACCACCGCGGGTGGACCGACAGGGAGCGAAGGCCGGCCTGGACAACGGGACGCCTGCCGCGGGGCGGGGGCGTGGCGTCGTCGCTCCCGGCCAGAGTCGGGGGCCGCGGGGGCACGCGGAGTTCCAGCACGAAACCGGTCCCGCAGCCGGCGGAGGGCTTCCGGCTCGGACCGTTCCCCGAGGACACGAAGAAGTCCGCGGTCCTGCACTACTTCACGGTCCAGGTCGAGGGATGCGGCGACGTCCGGGTGGCCGTTCCCGGCACGGCGGCCGACGGCTCGACGTTCCTCGGGCTCTCCGTGCCGCTCGCGACCGTCCCCGGCGACCTGCGGATGCGGGACGGACGGACGATCGCGGAGGCCGGCGGGAAGGTCTCGGCCACCTTCGTGGCGGTCCCGCTCGACGCGTCCGCGCCGGCGCCGCTCCTGTCGGACCGCCCCTTCCACGTCTACGTGGCCGTGCCCGGCTTCAAGGATCTCTCGTTCGAGCATCGGCTCGGGGAGCCGATCCCGTCGCTCGTCTTCGAGCCGGAGGAGCGGTGAAAGGCGTGTTCCGCGGCGCGTCGTCGTCGCGCGCAGCGCGCGGCGGGGGTCGCGACATCACGGGACCATGATGTGACCCATGGCCAGAAGCAGCGTGACGAGCGCCGACCAGACGCGGATCGCAAGGACCATGGAGCCCACGAGGCAACCCAGGCGCTCCGCCCGAAGGGACGCGACGAAGCCAACCGCGCTCACGAGAAACCCCACGAAGACCAGCAGCTGCGCGGGTCCAAGACGCGGCGCCAGCGTGTCGCCGACGACCGCGAGCGCGAGCCCCACGATCGATAGCCACGTGTTGCGTAGGACCTCCCGGAGGAACGCCTCGAGGCGCGACGCGCCCTCAACCGCTGCCTCAGCGCCCATCGCCGGCCTCCGCGAGCGCCCGCTCGAGCCGGTCGCGCTCCCACACCTCCGCGCTGCCGTCGCTGAACGCCACGACGCAGAACCCGTCCTCGTCCGCCTCCTTGTCCCAGAGAACCGGGAACCGGCGCCCGCGAATCTGGCCGTCCCCCCGATGGCGCGCCCACGGGAAGTTCGTGTAGTCGCCCCGGCGAACCTCCTCTTCGGTCGGGCCGATGCCAAGTCGAACGCTCTGGAACACCTTCCATTGCTCGGGCACGAGATCGCCGGCGCGCATGAGGTCGTACGGATCGAGCGCGCCGTCCTTCATGGGAAGGAGCCCGCGCTGCGCGCACATGAGGGCGATGCCGCGCATGTTGGTCAGGTCCACGAGCCTTCTTCGATGCCGGGCGTGCTTCGCGCCGTGCTCGCGATGCACGTGGATGCGCCAGCCGCTCGCGGCCAGCACGGCCACGGTGAGCGCCGCGCCCACGTAGACACGCACTACGAGACCTCCAGCCGCGGCGGCTCCCCGTCGAACGCTCGCAGCGGCGCGAGCGAGAGGCCCATGCACCGATCGCCCTTCACGCGCGCGAGGTGCTCCCGCGCCCGCCGCGCGAGCTTCGCTGCACCGCGCGCGTTGCCCATCCGCGTCTTCAGCACCGACGCCGCGATCTGCACGAGCCCCTGCAGGAAGTCGCGCCGCTCCGGGTCCCCCGTCGCGCGCCACACCGACTCCCACTGCTCGTGCGCCTCCCACAGGTACCCCGCGTGATAGAGGTCGATGCCGCAGAGGAAGGCCTCGTCGGGGGGCCGCGTCGGGGCCTCCGGCGGCCTCGGTGTCTCGCCCGGCACAAACGCGCGCGAAGGGAGGGGGCTCCGGGGGCCGTACCGCGGCGCGTCGGGCCAGACGGGCTCCGTCACGAGAGCACGAACCCCAGCGCGGCGCCGGCGAGGATCAGCCAGTGCGGCGCGACCTTGAACCCGACGCCCGCCGCGAGCGCGAGCACCGCGATCGCCCAGCCTTTCCAGTCCAAGTGCACGCACAGCTGCACGAGCACGGCCACGAGCAGCGCGAATGACGACACCCTGACCGCCGACAGGAACGGCGCCGTCCACGTCGCCTTCCGGAGCCGCGCCGCCAGCGGGCCGAGCATCGCCACGAACACGAACGACGGAAGGAACACCCCCACCGTCGCCAGGAGGGCCCCCGGAGCCCCCCCCAATCCGTAACCGAGGAAGGTCGCCGTCGAGAGCACCGGCCCGGGCGTCACCTGCCCCACCGCGACCGCGTCGAGCAGCTGCTGCTCGTTGATCCACCCGCGACCGACAAGCTCCTCCTCGAGGAAGGCAACGAGCACGTAGCCGCTGCCGTAGAGCACCGCGCCGACCTTCAGGAACACGAGGAACAGGGGGAGCGGGGGCACGGACAGCGCGAACCGCGCGAACGCGGGCGTGCCGAGGAGGATCCCCCCGAAAAGCGCGAGGACCGGGTCGAGGCCCAGAAGCACCGCGGCCACCAGAACGGCGCAGAGGACCGCATGCGGGACGTTCCGGACCGCGGCCTTGCCGAGCCGCCACGCGGCGACGCCGATCACCGCGATCACCGCCGGCGCGATCCCCCGGAACGCCGCCTGCGCGGGCGCGAGCGTGCCGTAGCGCTCGTAGAGCCACGCGACCGCGGTCGTGAGGACGACCGCCGGCAGGAGGAAAGAGAGGCCGCCGACGAGAAGCCCCTTCCACCCCGCGCGCAGGTAGCCGAGGTGGATCGCCATCTCGGTCGAGTTCGGGCCGGGGATCAGGTTCGTGAGCCCGACGAGGTCGAGGAAGTGCTCGCGCGTGAGCCACTTGCGGCGCTCGCAGAGCTCCTCCTCCATGAGGGCGAGGTGCGCCGCCGGGCCGCCGAAGCCGATGAGCCCGAGCTTCAGGAAGACCGCCGCGACCTCGCGCACGCCGCGGATTCTACGGCCCCGCGGGCCGGAAGCCGGCCGCTACGCTCGCGGCGTAGGTGGCTACCTTCGCGCCGAGCTCCGCCGCGCTCATGCCGAAGGCGCCGCGGATGTCGAGCTTCTCCTTCTTGCCCGTGTAGTAGCTCGTCACGTACTCGATGAGCCGGTCGCGGTACGCCCCGTTCTCGCCGTGGTAGAGGAAGTGGACGGTCGCCGCCGCCTGCTCGTAGAAGAGGCGGGCCGGGAGCACGCCGCGGCTCCCGAGCCTCCAGCGGCGCACGACGGGCCGCGCGTCGTTGGGGTCGCGTGACAGCGCGGCGAACATCCCCTGGTCCGACTCGTAGACGGTCTCCCAGGGCAGGAGGCCCCCGCCGGCGAGCGCGTGGACGGTGTCGAGCGAGGCGGCGCGGGCGTCGAAGAAGTCCCAGGTCCCCGCCGAGATGTCGAACGTCCCCTCCTCGATGAACGTCGCGAACCCCTCGACGATCCAGTAGCCCGGGACCCCGCCGTGCCGGCGCAGCTCGCTGTCGCCGTAGCGGGGGTTCATCTCGTTCACCCAGTGGTGCGTGAGCTCGTGCACGAACACGCGGGCGATCCGCCGCTCGGCGTCCGGATCGGTGTCCCACACGACGCGCGACACCCGGTCGTCCGGCGAGTAGTGGCCCGCCGTGGCCGCGAGGCTCGCGCGCTCCTCGTGCGATCCGCGCGTGAGGCTCCTCGCGATGTACTCCTCCTTCGTCGGATAGAGCAGCACCGTGAGCGAGCGCGACGCGCGCAGCCTGGGCGCGGCCGTCTTGAACATCTCCGCGAGCGCGGCGCACGTGAGCCGGCCGTACGCGAGGCAGCGGCCGACCGTGAGCGTGTCCCGCACCGGCGTCACGATGCGGATCGGCCCCGAGTCGACGCCGTAGACGTCGGGGGTCCAGATCGCGCGCGTGGCGAGGAAGTCGCGGTCGGTCTCGGGCACCACCTTCGCGCCGCCCGTCTCGAGGTCGAGGTGCCAGTCGAGCCAGAACGCGGGCGGCCCGAGCTTGAAGTCGGCCGGCGCCCGCTGCCCGAGGAGGCTGCGCGCGCCCTCGTGCGTGGGCGCGAGGCGCAGCGCCTCGCGCAGCAGCCGGAGGCCGTCCGCCTCGTCCGCGCGCGCGCGGGCGACGAGCATGGTCGCCGGGATCGAGACGATGCCGTCCACGCGCTCCGCAGCCGCCTCCGCCTTCTTCTGGTCCACGGTCGGGCGCCGCTCCTCGAGCCCCTCCACCTTCTTCTTCCAGTCGTCCGCGGGCTTGCCCGTGAACCCGTCGGCCTGCGCCATCTCGAGGAGCCGCCGCGAGAGCGCGGCGTCGCGCGCCGCGACCGCGGCCTCGAGCAGCTTCACGCACGCCTCGGCCCGGTCCGCGCGGGCAAGGTGCTCGTAGCCGCGCAGCCGGGCCTCGAAGCTCGGCGCGTAGAGGAGCTTGCCGTCGTCGGACTCGGCGAGGAGGAAGTCGGCCTTCGGGTAGCGCTTGCGCGAGGACTTCTTCGCGAGCACGACCTCCTCGCCCTCGATCGAGAGGTCGCCCCGGAGCACGATCCCGTGCACCGTGACGGCGTTCCCCGCGGCGGCGGGGAGCGCGAGGAGGAGGATCCACGCGGCGCGCCTCACCGCCTCCCCCTCCCGCGGAACGCGCGCAGGGTGCCTCCGTCCACCACGAGCACGAGCCGGTCCGCGGGCACCGCCGGGAACCCGACGCCCTCGGCGATGGGCAGTCGCCAGACGATGTCGCCCGTCTCCACGTCCGCCGCCCACGACCCGAAGTAGACGATGTCGCCGAGCACGGTCGGCGTCACGCGGTCCCGGAAGCACTCGGGCTGCTGCGCCTGCGACGTGAGGAGGAAGATCTTGCCCTCGCGCTCGACCGCCCACTCGAGGCCGCCGCGGGGCGGGGCGCCGGCGGCGGGCTCCGAGAGGAAGATCGCGCCGAGCCTCGGGTGGTGGGCCGGCGGGCCTCGCGTCGTCCAGAGCCGCGTCGTCCCCACGCGCACGCCCCGCTCGATCACGAGCGGCACCATCGCCTCCGTCGCGAAGCCGTCGGCCGCGACGAGCGGCCAATCCGAGCCGACGAACAGCTTCGACCCCGCGACCATCAGGCGCAGGTTCGGCCGCCCGCGCTCCACGCGCGCCTGGCAGATGGTCTCCTGGAGCACGCGCTCCCCGTCCGAACGGCGGAACGCGGAGAGCTGGAGGTTCGCGAAGTCCTCGGGCTCGCGCCCCGGGAGCGCCCCGGCGAACGGCGTCCCGAGCCAGGCGACGAACGCGTACTCCCCGTAGATCGCGGGCCTGGCCGCGTGCGCATCCGCGTCGCACTCGTCCCATTGCTTCGCGAGGAACCCCGTCCAGGCCGGCGAGGTCATCCCCGGCCGCATCCGGCCGAGCTTTGCCCCGAGGAGGCAGTAGACCTCGTTCTCGTGGACGACGGGAAGGCGCGGCCGGTAGGGCAGCCCGGCGCCGATGTCCTGCCCGCGGAAGATCCAGCGGATGTCGAGCTTCCTCCCCTCGAGCCGGTAGCCGGTGATCTGCTCCTCGTCCGGCTGGAGGAGGACGAGGTGGTCCCAGACGAGGAGGCCGCTCGCGGCGCGGAAGTCGCGCAGCGCCGTGCGGGCGAGCTCCTTGCCGGTGCCGAGGTCGAACGCGACGAGGTGCGGCTTCCTCGCCGCGCGCGCGACGACGTAGCCCGTGCCGTCCCAGTGGACCGGCGGCGCCTCGACGGCCTCGAACTCGAGCCTCCACGCCTCCTCGATCTCGGTCACGACCGGGAGAGCGCGGCTGCGGTAGCTCCCCGACGCGCAGCCGCGCGGCTCGACCCAGCGGGCCGCTTCGGCGATCGCGCCGTCGGGCTCCGGCGCGGCCGCTGCCGCCGCGAGGAGGAGCGCGCTCGCAAACACGCAACGCACGCCGGCAGTGTAGCAGAACCGGGGGGGCTCCGGGGGACCGCTACTCGATCTCGCGGCGCACGAGCTCGAGCGTCACCGGGCCCGCGTCGGGCGCGATCGCCTTCGCCTCCTCGCGCAGCGCCGCGGCGGCCGCGACGCCCTCGGCGCCGAGGCCGTCGAGGATCTCGAGCGCCACGATCCGGCACTCGCCGTCGCGGTCGCGGCGGATGAACTCGACGAGCGGCGGGATCACCGCGGGATCCTTGTACCCCTCGAGTGCCGCGAGCGCCGTCCGCCGGAGGCCGCGCCGCTCGTGCGCGAGGAAGGGCAGTACGTGAGGGAGCGTGCCGTGCTCCGCGCGCCGGCCGAGCGCCGCGAGCGCCGCGGTGCGCAGGTCCTCGTCGGCGAGCTTGTCGAGGAGGACCGGCGTCACGCCGCGCTCCGCGAACCTCGCGAGGAGCTCCATCGCCGGGAGCTTCACCCACCAGTCCCAGTCGCGGGCGAGCAGCAGCTTGAGCCCCTCGAAGAGGCGCGCGTCGCGGCTCTCGCCCGCCATGAAGACGGCGCCGACGACCACGTCCGGGTCCTCGTCGTCGAGCAGCGCGAGGATCGCCTCGACGATGTCGTCCGCGACGCTCGCGATCGCGCCGAACGCGCGGTCCCGCAGCCAGAACGCGAGGCCCTTCGCGTACTGGAGGAACCGGCGCAGGACGAGGAGCTTGTCGGGCATCGCGGTCAGCAGCGCTGCCGCGGCCTCGCGGAGCTTCTTGTCCTCGGCCGAGAGGATCGGGAGGATGCACTCGAGCACGCGGTCGAGATGCCCCGTGGTCTGGCCGAGCATCCGCCGGAGCCCGCGGAGCATCAGGTCCTGGAGGCGCGGCGGCTGGTTCGGCAGCAGCTCGAAGAAGGGCTCGATCAGCGAGGGATCGGGGTCGCGCGCGAGCGCCTCGATCGCCGCGTGCCGCATCGGCTCGTCCTCGCTCGCGATGAGCTCCGTGAGGAGCGGGCGGATCTCGGGCGCGCGGCCGTCCTGGCCGAGCACGTGCACGGCCCGGACGCGGATCGCCTCCTCGGCGTCCTTGAGCGCCCGGCGGAGGAGGTGCGCCATGTGCCGGGGCGTCGGGTGCCCCGCGATCACCTCGACCGCGGCCGCCCTGTGCTCGGTGCGCTTCGCGTCGATCATCCGGTCGAGCCGGGCCGCGAGCACGTCGCCCGGCAGCCGGTGGAGAGCCATCACGATCGGGCGCCAGCGCGCGCTCGGGGTCCGGTGGAGCGCCTCGAGCAGGTCGTCCGCGAGCCGCGGCGTCTTCGCCTTCGCGACGCCCTCGATGGCGAAGCGCGCGACGTCGCCGTCGGCGGAGAGGAGCATCCGGACGTAGTCCTCGCCGCGCAGGTCGCCGCAGGCCGCGAGCGCATCGAGGATGACCTTCTTCTCCGCGACGTCCTTCCAGTCCCGCGCGTCGACGCGCCGGAGGAGCGTCGGGAGGTCGTCGCCCCGCTTGAAGAGCGCCATCGCTACGCGTACGCCCCGAGGCGGCCCTTCGCCTCCCGCCTCAGCTCCTCGAACCGGCGGTAGAACTCCTGCTTCTCGCGGAGCCCGTCTCCCGCGAGCCGGCGGAGGTTCGGGAGGTCCGAGGGGGTCACGACGAGGTCGGCGCTCACGCTCCACGCCGCGAACCGGTCCCCGGTGGGCCCCCGCGGCGCCACGACGACCACGAAGAGGGCGCGGCGCCGCGTGCCCGAGAGCCCCTGCAGGTAGACGAGCGTCTCCCGGCTCGTCGTCTCGTCCGCGACCACGAGCGTGTAGGTCTCCTCGCGGAGGCACGGGAACTCGACGCTGCAGACGCCCGCGACCTGGGGCACGAAGCCGGCCTCCTCGACCGCGGCCTTGAGGCGCGCGTCTTCGGTGCAGAGGAGCGCGGTGCCGCGGATGTCGTTCATGCCCCCGGAGCCCCCTTGCCTCGATTGCCGGGCGCGCGCCCGTGCGTGAAGTCGACCTTCAGCTCCACGGCCTCCTCGGCGACCGCGGCCACTCCTCCCTGCGTCTTCCGCTCGTGGCGGATGCGGTTCATCTCGCGCGAGACCGAGGCCCGGTCGGTGCAGTAGTGGAGGACCGTCTCCGCGTCCACGAACTCGTCCTCGAAGAGCCGCGCGAGGTGCTGGTCGAACGTCTGCATGCCGTCGGCCTGGCCCTCGGCGATCACCTTCGCGAGCGACTTCGTCTCGCTCTCGCCCTCGCGGATGAGGTCCGCCGCGCGCTTCGTGTTCGCGAGGACCTCGAGCACCGCGACCCGTCCGCCGCCCGGCCGGGGAACGAGCCACTGCGCCACGACGTAGCGCAGCGCGTCCGCGAGCCGTGCGCGCAGACGCTCCTGCACGTCGGTCTGGAACATCCCGACGATCCGGTGGAGCGTCTGGCTGGCGCCGAGCGTGTGCATCGTCGCGAAGACGAGGTGCCCCGTGTCGGACGCGTTGATCGCCGCCTCGAGGGTCTCCCTGTCGCGCAGCTCGCCGATGACGATCACCTTCGGCGCCTGCCGCACGGCCGCGCGGAGCCCGTTGGCCCACGTGTCGAAGTCCGTGCCGAGCTCGCGCTGGTTCACCGTCCCGATCTCGTGCTTGTGGACGAACTCGATCGGGTCCTCGAGGGTCACGACGTGGACGGCGCGGGTGAGGTTGATCTCGTGGACGAGCGCCGCGAGCGTCGTGGACTTCCCCTGGCCGCTCGCGCCGGTGACGAGGACGAGCCCCTTCTCGAGCTGCGTGATCTTCCGGAAGACGGGGGGCAGCGCGATGTCGTCGGGCGTCGGGATCCTCGTCTCGAGCCGGCGCAGCACGGCCGAGAAGCACCCGCGCTGCGTGAACACGTTCGCGCGGAACCGCGCGAGCCCGGGCACCTCGTAGGCGCAGTCGCACGAGCCGTGCTCGAGGAGCTGGCGCAGGAGCTCCTGCCGCTCGTGCACGAGGCAGAGCGCGACCTGCTCGGTCATGAACGGGGTCAGCTCGGGGAGCGGCGGCTCGACGAAGGGGAACCGGAGCTCCCCGTCGATCTCCACCTGGGGCGGCTTCCCCGGCGTGAAGTTGATGTCGCTGATGCGCTCGCCGCTGTTGATCAGCGTGCGCAGGAGCTCGTCCAGCTCGGGCCTCCGCATGGGCTACCTCGCCGCGGGGGCGGGCCGGTTCCCCCGCGCCCCCTCCGCCCTCTGCTCCATGAGCTCCCGGTACTCCTCCGGGACCTTCTTGAGGTAGGGAAGGAACCGCTCCTTCTCCTCGGCGCTCTCGAACGCGTCCTCGGGGGCGACCATCTTCTCCCGGATCAGGTCCTCGAGCGCGTCGTCCCCGTAGACCATGCCGTACTTCCGTCCGGTCTGCATCACCGTCGGGAGCTGGTGGGTCTTGCCCTCGCGGATCAGCGCGCAGCACGCGGGCGTGCCGACGAGGATCTCGAGCGCGGCGATCCGGCCCTTGCCGTCGATGCGCTTCAGGAGCCGCTGCGCGATCACGCCCTTGAGCGTGTCGGAGAGGAGGCTCCGGATCCCCTCCTGCTGCTCGGCGGGAAACACCTCGATCATCCGGTGGATCGTCTTCGACGCGCTCTGCGTGTGGAGCGTGGCGAGGACGAGGTGCCCCGTCGCCGCCGCCTCGAGCGCGAGCGCGATCGTCTCCTGGTCGCGCATCTCGCCGACGAGGATGATGTCCGGGTCCTCGCGCAGCGCGCCGCGGAGCGCCGCCGCCCACGACTTCGTGTGGTGGTGCATCTCCCGGTGGTTGATGATGCAGTTGCGCGAGCGGTGGTGGAACTCGATCGGGTCCTCGATCGTGATGATGTGGTCGCGGCGGTGCTTGTTCGCGTAGTCGACGACCGCGGCGAGCGTGGTCGACTTGCCCGAGCCGGTCGGGCCGGTGACGAGCACGAGCCCCTTCTCGAGCTGCGCGAACCGCTTGACGATCGGCGGGAGCCCGAGCTGCTCCATCGTGAGGATCTCGGAGGGGATCTGGCGGAAGACCGCGGCGACGCCGTTCGCCTGGCGGAAGTAGTTGCCGCGGAAGCGGCCGACGCCGGGAAGCTCGTAGGCGAAGTCGAGGTCCCCGCACTCCTCGAACTCCTTCTTGAGCTCGTCGTCGATGATCTCGTAGAGGATGTCGCGGAGCTCGTCGTCCTCGAGGACGTGGTAGTGGACGCGCTCGATGTCGCCCTTGATGCGCAGCGCGGGCAGGTTGCCGCTCGCGACGTGGAGGTCCGACGCCCCCTGCGCGTTCATCAGGCGGAAGAACGAATCGAGCCGGGCCACGCGGTTTCATCGGCATTCCCGCCGGGGGGGGTGAAGGGGCGGGGGGAGGCGGGGGCGAGGGGCGGATGGCCGTGGCCTACTGGACCGGGATGGCGGCCGTCGGCGAGCGATTTCTCGGCGGGGCCGTGAGGGGTCCGCCTGCTCACGGTCGTCCCGGTGCTCGCGGTCGCGGAGCCGGCCCCGGGAGGGATGGCCGCGACGCCCGGCGGCGAGGCGCGGGTCGGACTCGCGCTCCGGCTCCTCCTCGCCGAGCCCTCCGCGGTCCGCGTGTTCGTGGATCCGTCGCAGATGGACCGCGAGACACGCCTTCGACATGCCGCACCGGCACGTCGCCTACTGGGCACCCCTCGCGGACGCGGAGTGACCACGCGAATCTGGTCGGCCGTTTGGGCCTCATGTCGGTCTCACAGAGCCGGCTCGATCGACACCTCCTTCCCGCATCCGGATCGGCCCCTGCGAGGGACAGGGACGAAGTGCGAACATCTGCCGCTCCGCGGGAGCCGGGGACGGCGAACGTCGCGAGGAAGGGGACGCTCGGGATGGCCGGGGCCGACCTCGAGGTCGCGAACTCCCGTCGCTCCGGTCTGGTCTGCCGCCTGAGGCGCCAGCGCCAGCGGGCGAGTGCGAACATCTGCCGCTCGGTTGAGATCTGCCGCCCTCGGGTAGAGGCGAGTGCGAACATCTGCCGGTCTGACCCGACGCCCGCCCTCGGGCCGCAGCCAAGGCCCCGGACGGCGGGCGTCCGGCGCCCGGGCCAAAGGGCCCGGCCGGACGTGTGCGAACATCTGGCGCTCGGCTCGACGGCGGTCCTCTCCGTGGCCGGTCGATCGCCGGCCGCCGCGGACGCCCC
>JAKLKT010000726.1 GCA_023150495.1 Planctomycetota bacterium | reverse complement strand
GCGCGAGGACCTCCCGCTCATGAGCGCGGTGCGCGTCGCGGACGGGTGGCTCACCGCGTCGGACTTCGCCCATCGGCGGTCCGATGCGCTCTTCGTGCTGAGCGCGTGCCGGACCGGGGATCCTTCCCTCCTCTATCGGGGGGAGGCGCTGGGGGGATTTCCGCGGTCGCTGCTTGCGGCGGGGTGCTCCGGTGTCATTGCGAGCCGGTGGGAGGTGCGCGACGCCGTCGCCGTTTCCTGGATGGGGTACTTTTACGGGGAGCTTCGCCGGTCGGCTCCCGATGCGGCGGCGGCCGTCGCGGCACGTCGCGTGCGGGAGCGATTCCCGCATCCCGCCGACTGGGCCGCGTTCCTGTACCTGAGGGGTTCTACGACATGAGATTCGCGATTCTCCTGCTCGCTCTCGTCTGCGCCTGCGGCGGCGGCGGCGGCGATGCGCCGCCCGCGGTCGTCGGCGACCCGCAGCAGGTGATGGTGCTCCTCGAGGAGGCGGACGACGACGAGGCGGAGGACATCCGCAAGGACTTCGGCGGCGTCACGGTGGAGCAGATCGGGTCCTCGGCGATCTACCTGCTCACGCTCGACGCCTCGGTCAGGATCGAGGATGTCCTCGACGAGCTCGACAACGACGCGCGGGTGCTCGTGAGCGAGCCGGACTACTCGGCGGAGTCGCCGGAGGGCGACCCGGCGGACATCCCCGTGCTCGGCGGCGACGTGGTCGCGTCGATCCCCGTGCAGCCGGAGCTCGACGCCCTCATGCTGCCCGCGGCGCACGCGATCTCGACCGGCGCGGGCGTGGTCGTGGCGGTCGTGGATACGGGCATCGACCCGGCGCACCCGGCGATCGTCGGGCACGTGATGGCCGGCGGCTACGACTTCATCGGCCGGGACTTCGACCCGCGCGACCAGCGGAACCTCCGGGACGACGACGGCGACGGCGCGATCGACGAGCAGTACGGCCACGGCACGTTCGTGGCCTCGCTCGTGCTCGCGGTCGCTCCCGACGCGATGATCCTCCCGGTGCGCGTCCTTGACGCGGAGGGGTTCGGGACGTCGTCGACGGTCGCGGCGGGGATCATCTGGGCGGCCGACGCGGGCGCCGACGTGATCAACCTGTCGGCGGACCTGCCCGACGCCCCGGAGATGGTGCGCGAGGCGATCCGCTACGCGCGCGACCGCGGGGCCCTCGTCGTCGCGGCGGCGGGCAACGCGGGCGGGACCGACATCGCGTTCCCGGCGCGGTTTTCCGACGTGCTCGGCGTGACCTCCGTGGACGCGACGGGCGTGAGGCCGGCGTTCGCGAGCGTGGGCAGCGCGGTGTCGCTCGTCGCGCCGGGCGTCTCGATCCTCGGCGCGGTGCCGATGGACCTCTCGCCCTCGGGCACGGTGCGGTGGAGCGGGACGAGCTTCTCGACGCCGCTCGTGGCGGGCGCCGCCGCGCTCGTGCGCGCGGCGAACCCGGGGCTCTCGCCGGAAGCCCTGCGCCAGCGCCTCAGGGCCACGGCGACGAGCGTCGACCCGATGAACCCGGCGCTCGCGGGCCAGCTGGGCAGCGGCCTCGTCCAGCCTCTCGCGGCGCTCCAGTAGGCGCGCCCGACAAGCAGGCGCGTCTGTCGGGGACAAGCAGGCGCGGCCGTTGGGCGCGGCCGGC